>CAXNIF010000074.1:0-7448 GCA_964202345.1 Cypionkella sp. | reverse complement strand
TGCTGCGGGAAATGGGAATTTACGGCACACTTTGGGGGCTTGTTTTGGTGCATACGATTTTTGGCATGCCCATTTTAACCCTGCTTTTCCGAAACTACTTTTCTTCCCTGCCCGAAGAATTGTTCAAAGCTGCCCGTGTGGATGGGGCTGGTTTTTGGGGCATCTATTTCCAAATCATGTTGCCCATGAGTTTGCCAATTTTTGTGGTTGCCTTGATTTTGCAAGTCACAGGAATTTGGAACGATTTCCTATTTGGCGTGGTGTTCACCAAGCCAGATCTTTATCCGATGACGGTGCAACTTAATAACATTGTAAATTCGGTGCAGGGGGTCAAAGAATACAACGTTAATATGGCTGCGACCATGTTGACAGGCCTGGTGCCGTTGTTTGTCTATTTCGTTTCGGGAAAACTTTTTGTGCGCGGCATCGCTGCGGGTGCTGTGAAAGGCTAGAACATGACAAATTCTATCGAAGTCAAAGACCTGACGCTAAACTTTGGCTCGGTTTCCGTGTTGAAAAACATGAACCTAGACGTGGCCGAGGGAGAGTTTGTAGTGCTGCTTGGCCCGTCGGGTTGTGGCAAATCGACCTTGCTGAATTGTTTGGCAGGGCTGCTTGACATCACCGATGGGCAAATATTCATCAAAGGCAAAAATGTCACTTGGGCTGCGCCGTCTGATCGCGGAATTGGCATGGTATTCCAATCCTATGCGCTTTACCCCCAAATGACGGTGCGGGGAAATATGTCCTTTGGCCTAAAGAATGCCAAAGTGCCGCGCGATGAGATTGACAAACGTGTAGCCCGTGCCGCCGAGATTTTGCAGCTAGAGCCGCTGTTGGATCGCAAGCCGGCCGCGCTGTCGGGCGGGCAGCGCCAGCGTGTGGCCATTGGCCGTGCCTTGGTGCGCGATGTTGATGTGTTTTTGTTTGACGAGCCTTTGTCGAATCTTGACGCCAAATTGCGCAGCGAGTTGCGCGTTGAAATCAAGCGCCTGCACTCGCGGTTAAAAAACACCATGGTTTATGTGACGCATGACCAAATCGAGGCGCTGACCCTGGCGGATCGTATTGCCGTTATGCGCAGTGGCATCATTCAGCAATTGGCCGCCCCGCAAGAGATTTACAATCGCCCAGCAAATCTGTTTGTCGCGGGCTTCATTGGCAGCCCGTCGATGAACTTTTTGCAGGGCGCGACCGTTGATGGCGGCAAAGCCTTTCAATTCGGCGATACCAAGATCGCCCTTGCCGGTTATGAGGGGGGCGCCGTTCTAGAACGACCAAAAGCGATTTTAGGTCTTCGCCCCGAACATATCACCATACAAGCCAAAGCCGAGCCAGGCAAAACCATTCCAGCCACGGTAGAGATTGACGAGCCGATGGGCGCAGATAGCCTGATTTGGCTGATGGCAAATGACACGCAAATGTCGGTGCGTGTCCCTGTCGAGCAGCGCATGCCCGCCGGCAGTCAGGTTCATTTAAAGGTAGATATTGCCAAGGCATCAATCTTTGACAAAGTGACCGAGCAGCGCCTTTAAAATGTTGAACTTGCATGGGATTTGGCAGCTTAGCGATACCAATGGGGATCACTCCTGCCCCATGCCTTTGCCGGGCGATGGCATTTCGGCACTGCATGCAGCGGGGCTGATCCCTGACCCTTATTTTGGCCGCAACGAATATGATCTGCGCTGGATATGCGGCAAGGATTGGGTGGCCACGCGCCGATTTGAGGCGCAGCGCACAGATATGGTTCTTGTGGTGTCGATGCTCGACACGGTGGCGCAGATCACCTTGAACGGGATTGTCGTGCATGCGGGTGACAATATGTTTCGCAGTCATCGGATTGATGTGTCTCATGCGCTGCGCCTAGGGGGGAATGACATTGCGATCATTTTCCATTCGCCCCAAGTGGAGGCCGCAAAACGACAGGCGATGCAGCCCTATTTCATTCCATTCATTGCCAATAATACCCCGATTCCCAATGGTAATATGCTGCGCAAACCTGCCTGTGATTTTGGCTGGGATTGGAACATCGCACTCGCAACTTTTGGACTTTACGGCGATATTCACCTCGAAGCTTTGGCCGCCAACCGGATCGAAAATATTGTCATTTCCCAGCAGCATAGCCAAGGTCTGGCTGAGGTAACGCTGGCAGCTCGGGTCACTGGGCAGGGCGAAGTTTCTTTTTCTCTTTGTGGGCAATCCTTGACGGTGCGCGCGGCAGATGGCTATGCACGCGGTTTGTTTTCGATAGAAAATCCCGAATTGTGGTGGCCTGCAGGCCAGGGCGCGCAAGTGTTGCACGAATTGGTCGTGACGATGGGCGATCAGGTGCTGACGCGGCGGATCGGCCTGCGTGATGCCAAATTGATCACCCAAAAGGATGACGCGGGGCTTGGCTTTAAATTTCAAATCAACGGGCGCGACGTTTTTGCCAAGGGCGCAAATTGGATTCCCGCCGATGCACTGGCGGGGCGCATCACGCCCGATGCGACCCGTGATTTGCTGCAATCGGCAAAAGATGCCCATATGAACATGATCCGCGTTTGGGGCGGCGGGCGCTATGAGCCGACTTGGTTTTATGACCTGTGCGACGAATTGGGCCTGATGGTCTGGCAGGATTTCATGTTTTCGTGCCATATCTACCCCGCCGATGATAGATTTTTGGCCGATGTTGCCGCCGAAGTGGGCGAGCAAGCTATCCGATTGCACCATCACGCCAGTGTGGTGCTATGGTGCGGCGACAATGAATTGATTGGCGCATTAACATGGTTTCCAGAAACCCGCGCCAATCGTGACCGATATTTGGTCGGATATGATCGGCTAAACCGCACCATCGAAACGGCCTTAAAAGCGGCGGTGCCCCATGCGGTGTGGTGGCCATCTTCGCCCAGCCCTGGGCCGATGGATTTTGGCGACGCATGGCACGATGATTCCAAAGGCGATATGCATTTTTGGAGCGTCTGGCACGAAGGGCGCGATTTTGACCATTACCGCGATATATCGCCGCGTTTTTGCAGCGAGTTTGGGTTTCAATCCTACCCATCGATGAATGTTATCCGCCGTTTTGCGGACAAAGCGGATTTCAACATTGCCGCCCCTGTGATGGAAAGTCATCAAAAGAATGCGGGTGGAAATGCCCGCATTGCCGAGACGATGTTTCGGTATTTCCGCTTTCCAGTTGATTTTGAAGATTTCGTCTACCTATCTCAGGTGCAGCAGGGCTTGGCCATCAAAACCGCTGTCACCCATTGGCGCAGCCTAAAGCCCCATTGTATGGGCACGTTGTTTTGGCAGTTGAATGATACTTGGCCTGTTTGTTCCTGGTCTAGCCTTGACCATGGTGGCGGGTGGAAATTGCTGCATCATATGGCCAAGGCATTTTACGCCCCTGTCTTTGTCGCGGCTGTGCCCGTGGGCGATACGATAGAATTGCGCGCCATCAACGACAGTTCGGCGCCCCTAGAGCTGGTGGTTTCGGCCATGGCCGTGGATATGGGCGGCAAAACACGCATTTTGGCTGAGACGCGGTTAAAGTTGGGTGGCAGCGCCGAGTTGGCCATCAGAATATCAAAAGGTCATTTGGCCGAAAATGAGATGTTGCTCTATCGCTGGTCCCATGGAAAAACCCAGCTTGGACAAGATCATTTTGCACCAAAGCCCTATAAATCCTATCCTCTTTTACCCAGCGGTGTGACGCATCACGTCACCAAATTGGGCGATATTTATCATATCGAAATTTCTGCCAAGGCGCTGGCGTTGTTTGTGGCGCTAGAGGCCGATGTTGACGGGCGCTTTTCCGACAATGCGCTTAGTTTGGTTGCAGGAGAAAGCACCACCGTCACCTTTACGCCTGCTCAAAAAAATACCGCGCCGCGATTCGTGCTGCGTGATTTGCACGGTGCCACTTATGGCCAAACCAAGGACTGAACCAATGTTTTCCTATCAACTCTACTCTTCTCGCAATTTCCCGCCGGTGGGCGAGACACTGAAAATGCTGGCAGATTTGGGCTATCAGGCGGCCGAAGGATTTGGTGGGCTTTACGCCGATCAAACAAGTTTGGCGGCTTTGGCGGCCGGCTTGCGGGCGACGGGGCTAAAGATGCCATCGGGCCATTTTGGTCTAGATCAAGTTGAAGATACCCCCGATTGGGCCATTGAAGTGGCCCAGTCTCTGGGCATGACTCAGGTGATTGTGCCGTGGATCAGTCCTGATTTGCGCCCCAAAGATGCCGCAGGCTGGCGGGCTTTGGGCGCAAGATTGCAAAAGGCGGGTGCGCCGATTGTGGCGGCGGGGCTGCATTTTGGCTGGCACAACCATGATTTCGAATTTGTAGCGCTGCCCGATGGCACCATCCCGCAAACGGCTCTTTTTGAGGGCGGGCCAGATTTGTCATGGGAGATGGACGTGGCCTGGGTGGTGCGCGGCGGGGCCGATCCATTGGCCTGGATCGAGGCGCATAAAGATCGCATCATCGCAGCGCATGTCAAAGATATCGCACCCATGGGGCAAAACTTGTCCGAAGACGGCTGGGCCGATGTAGGCCATGGTATCGTGCCTTGGGGCAATATTATGCCGGCTTTGCGCGCTATCGGTGTGAAAAATTTCGTGATGGAACATGACAATCCATCCGACCACGCCCGCTTTGCCGCGCGTGCGCTGGCGCGTGCCAAATCATTCTAAGGAGCAAGATCAATGGAAATGGGTATCGGAATAATTGGCTGCGGAAATATTTCATCGGCTTATTTGCGGCTTGCGCCTTTGTTTAAGGGCCTGACCGTGCGCGGGGTATCGGATGTCAACATGGCGGCAGCCACCGCGCAAGCCGAGGCCTTTGGCACCGCCGCTTATGCTGTGGATGATTTGCTTGCCCGCAACGACATTGATGTTGTCATCAACCTCACTGTGCCTGCTGTTCATTTTGAAGTGACGCGCCGCATTTTGCAGGCGGGCAAACATGCCTATTCGGAAAAGCCGCTGGTGCTGACATTGGCAGAGGGGGAAGAGCTGCGCGCCTTGGCCGCCGCAAAAGGTCTGCGCGTGGGCTGCGCCCCCGACACATTTTTAGGTGCCGCCCATCAACAGGCACGCGACTTGATCGACAGTGGCGTCTTGGGTGAAATTACCACGGGAAATGCCGCCATTCAGGGTCATGGCCCCGAAAGTTGGCATCCCAATCCGGCATTTTTCTATTTGCCCGGCGCGGGGCCAATCATGGATATGGGCCCCTATTACATTGCCAATTTGATCAGTCTTTTGGGGCCGGTCAAGCGGGTTGGCGCGTTGACATCTTCGGCCAGTGCGACGCGCGTTATTGGGTCGGGAGATTTGGCGGGGCAAAGCGTTCCCGTCAAGACACCATCCAATATTCAGGCCCTGCTTGAGTTTCATTCGGGCGCGACCATTGCTTTTTCGGCCAGCTGGGATGTTTGGCACCATAAGCGCAATCATTTCGAACTGTATGGCACGAAAGGCACGCTTTATGTGCCCGATCCAAATTTCTTTGGCGGGCCTTTGCAAATGGCGGGTATGGATGGCGAGGTGCAAGATGTTGCGCCTTGGGATCATCCTTTTGGCGTTTTGAACGATACATCCCATCAAGGCGAGCCATTGGCCAATTACCGCACCGCAGGTCTTGCCGATATGGTGGCGGCAATTGGGGCAGGGCGCGATACGCGTTGCTCGCTAGAGCGAACTTTGCATGGGGTGGATGTCATGACATCCATTTTGAAATCGGGCGAAACGGGATCGTTTATCACCCTGTCGACCACATGCACCCGCCCCGAAGCGCTGGGTCCGCAAGCGGCCCGCGCCTTGCTGCGCTAAGGGCGCTACGCATAAGGCCGTCTTTCCTCCCTAGGAGCGGCCTTAACGTGCAGGGCGCGTGGCTTTTAACCCGCGCCCTGCTTTTATTGTCAAAGGTGAAGCATGATTGAAAATCCAGTTTTGCGCGGATTTAACGCCGATCCCAGCATTTGCAGTGTAGGGGATACCTATTTTATCGCCACATCTACTTTTGAATGGTATCCAGGCGTGCAGATCCATGCTTCGCAGGATTTATCTCAATGGGAGTTGGCCGCGCGGCCTTTGGCGCGGGCAGGGCTGCTCGATATGCGCGGTAATCCAGATAGTTGCGGAATTTGGGCGCCTTGCCTTTCCTATGCCGAGGGGCGTTTTTGGCTGGTCTATACGGATGTCAAGCGACTGGAGGGTGATTTTAAAGACGCCCATAATTTTATCACCCATGCGCCCGATATTGCGGGCCCTTGGTCTGACCCAATTTACGTCAATTCATCTGGTTTTGATCCATCGCTTTTTCATGACGCGGATGGGCGCAAATGGTTTTTAAATATGCGTTGGAACCATGGGCCTAAAGGGTCTGGTTGTAACCCTGCCAATGATCGATTTGACGGGATCGAGTTGCAAGAATGGCACCCCGAAAAAGGGTTGATTGGCCCTTTGCATATGATCTATGCAGGCAGCGATTTGGGCCTGACCGAGGCGCCGCATCTCTTTTTCAAGAATGGTTATTATTATTTGACCGTTGCCGAAGGTGGCACAGGATATGATCATGCGGTCACCATGGCACGCGCGCGCCAGATCACGGGCCCCTATGAGCAACATCCGCAAAAGCATCTGATGACGGCCCGCTTCAACGCGGATCACCCGCTTCAACGTGTGGGACACGGCCAATATGTGGAAATGCCAGATGGCACGCCGCTCCATACGTTTTTATGTGGCCGCCCGATGCAGGGGCCGCGGGGGTTGTTTTGCGCAACAGGACGCGAGACGGGCATCGCGCTTTGTGAATGGCGCAGCGATGATTGGCTGTATCTTGCGGGGGGGGATCTTTGCCCGCCTGTAACGGTTCCCATTGGGCCTGCATCGCCCAAAACCTTGGTGCAAGAGCATGATTTTACGGCCCTAACTGCCCTGCCGGCCGAGTTTCAGTGGTTGCGCACGCCCTTTCCAGACCGGCTGTTTCATTTTGGCAGCGATGGGCTGCGCATGATTGGGCGTGAAAGCATTGGCGCATGGTTTGAACAATCGCTGATCGCTCGGCGGCAATGTGAAAGCCGATATCGCGCGCAAACAACGCTGCGGGCCGATCCGCCAAATTATCAGCGCGCGGCGGGCTTGGTGACGTATTACAACCGTCATAAATTCCATGCCGCATGGATCACGCGTAATTCTTTGGGCGCGCGGGTGGTGCAGATTGTGTCTTGCCTTGGCGATCATCGAAACTTTGCCCTAACCTATGGTGCACAGACCATTATTCCAGAAGGTGACATCACCCTTGCTGTGCAGGTTGATGGGGCAAGGCAGCAGTTTTTTTGGGGAACAAAGACCGCGTCTTTTTCGCCCATCGGGGCGCAATTGGATGCGTCGGTCATTTCTGATGAAGGCGGCGTGGGAGAGCATGGTTCCTTTACCGGTGCTTTCGTGGGAA
>CAXNIF010000073.1:0-7532 GCA_964202345.1 Cypionkella sp. | reverse complement strand
CAAACGCCGTTTGGCGGCATTGGGATGACCGTATGCTATGATCTGCGCTTTGGCCATTTGCACCGCGCGCTGGCGCAAGCGGGGGCGCATATCTTAACCGTGCCTGCCGCCTTTAACCACATCACGGGGGCCGCGCATTGGCACGTTTTGCTGCGCGCCCGCGCCATTGAAACGGGCTGCTTCGTGCTGGCCCCCGCGCAGACGGGGTTTCACACCGAATCCATCGGCGGCGGCAAAGGGCGGCAGACCTATGGCCATTCGCTGGCCGTCAACCCTTGGGGCGAGGTGCTGGCCGATGCTGGCACAGCTTTGGGCGTCACCTTTGTGGATTTGGATTTAACCGAAGTTGCCCGCGCCCGCGCCGCGATCCCCTCTTTGTCCCATGATCGCGCCTTTTCAGGGCCAGATATGCAGGGCCGCGCCCATGCAAAATGAAACCGCCATTGCCCTTTTTGGCGAATTGTTCATGGCCGACCAATTGGCCCGCAACCGCATCTCGCGGGCTTTGCCAAAGGGGATGGAGCTGTCGCATTTTTCGGTGCTCAACCATCTGGCGGGCCTGAACGAGGAGCGCACCCCCGCCCAACTTGCCCGCGCCTTTCACCTGACCAGAGGCGCGATGACCAATACTTTGGCCCGTCTCGAGGCGGCGGGCCATGTCCATATCCGCCCCGATTGGGATGACGCACGGCAAAAATTCGTGGCCATTTCCCCAGCGGGCCGCGCCGCCCGCGATGCCGCCGTGGCCGCCGTGGCCCCTTTGATTGGCGAGGTTGTCGCCGCCCTTGGCATGGACAAAGTGCGCGCCGCCCTGCCCGTTTTGCGCGAAATCCGCCTGCGGATGGAGGCAGGGGGCTAAGGCGCGCAAAGCTGGGTCAGGCGCGAGTCTGGCACTTCTAGATCGTCGATCACATCGAAATGATGCCGCCCCACGGCGACTGTCCACGGGCAATCCCAGGCTTCCGATAGGCTGCGCGCTTGCCATAAAAATGACGGGCGTTCTTGCGCGCCCACCCAGACATGGGCCTTGACGCCGGCCCGCAGCCCGTGGCGCGCGGGGCTTTCTTGCGCAGCCTCCTCGGCGGTCAGGCGCAAATCGGCATTCATCGAGGTTTGCATCAAGGGGGCCAGCTCGGCCACGGGCGAGATGGGCACGCAAGTGGCGATACGCACCGCCGCCGCGCAGTCGATCTTTGCATTGGCCAGCCGCGCCGCCAATTGCCCGCCTGCCGAATGGCCCGCCACGGTGATGGGCCCGGCCACCATCGCCGCCGCCGCCGTCAGCGCCGCCGCCATTTGCGACGTCATCTCTCCGATATGCGCCTGCGGGGCCAGCGTATAGGACGGCATGGCACAGGCATAGCCGCGCGCCAGCGCCCCTTTGGCCAGATGCGACCAATCCTTGCGATCAAAGGCCAGCCAATAACCGCCATGGATAAAAAACAGCAGCCCGCGCGGCGATGTATCTGGCAAAAACAAATCAAGGCGCGCACGCGCAGCGGGGCCATAGGGAAAATCCAGCCGTGCCCGCGCCGCGCCCAGATCCGCCCGCAATGCCGCCGCTTTTGCTTGCCAGCGCGGGGGGAAATCGGCAGCGCCTGCAATAAAATCCCCATTGGCATAGGCGCGGTCGTGTTCAGGCAGGGACATGGGCAGATGACTCCAGATTTTCGGCGCAGATCAGTCCAGCCAGCAGGCCAGCAATGGACTTTTGCGCGCAAAACAGGCATTGGCAATAGTAGATGATCCCCGCCACTCAGGAGCGCCCCATGCTAGACACGATCACAGATTTGAAATCGCTTCTCAAGGATGCCTCTCTTTTGCCCAGCAAAGCCTATATCGCAGGCGAATGGGTCGAGGCGGCAGATGGCGCGCGCTTTGCCGTCACCAACCCCGCGCGCGGCGATGTGATTGCCTATGTCCCCGATCTTACCCGCGCCGATGCCGCCCGCGCGATTGCCGCCGCCGATGTGGCGCGGCGCGAATGGGCCGCCCGCACCGGCAAAGAGCGCGCTCAAATCATGCGCCGCTGGTTTGATTTGTGCATGGCTGCGCAAGATGATCTTGCCGCCATTCTGACCGCCGAAATGGGCAAGCCTTTGGCCGAAGCCAAAGGCGAAATCGCCTATGGCTCGTCCTATATCGAATGGTTCGCCGAAGAGGCCAAGCGCGCCTATGGCGAAGTGATCCCCGGCCATATGCGTGACAAGCGTATCCAAGTCATCAAGCAGCCCATTGGCGTTTGCGCCTCGATCACGCCGTGGAATTTTCCCAATGCGATGATTGCGCGCAAAGTGGCCCCTGCGCTGGCGGCGGGCTGCGCCATGGTTTCGCGCCCTGCGGCAGAAACGCCGCTCTCGGCACTGGCGCTGGCGGTTCTGGCCGAACGCGCAGGGGTGCCGGGCGGGGTGTTTTCGGTAATCACCTCCTCGCGCGCGTCAGACATTGGCCGCGAGTTTTGCGAAAACCCCGCTGTGCGCAAGTTAACCTTTACGGGCAGCACCGAAGTGGGGCGTATCTTGCTGCGCCAAGCCGCCGATAAGGTGTTGAAATGCTCGATGGAGCTGGGCGGCAATGCGCCTTTCATCGTGTTTGATGATGCCGATCTTGATGCCGCCGTCGAAGGCGCGATGGTGTCGAAATTCCGCAATAATGGCCAGACCTGCGTTTGCGCCAACCGCATTTATGTGCAATCGGGCGTCTATGATGCTTTTGCCGCCAAACTGGCCAAGGCTGTCGAGAAATTGGCCATCGGGGACGGCTTGGTATCGGGCGTGACCACGGGGCCGCTGATCAATATGGACGCGGTGGCCAAGGTCGAAGAGCATATCGCCGATGTGCTGGCAGGCGGCGGCGCGGTGGTGACAGGCGGGGCGCGCCACGCGCTGGGCGGCACTTATTTTCAGCCGACGGTGGTGACAGGTGTGCGCCCCGATATGAAAGTGGCGCAAGAGGAAACCTTTGGCCCCTTGGCCCCGCTCTTTCGCTTCGACACCGAAGAAGAGGTCATCAAACTGGCCAATGACACGATCTTTGGCTTGGCCAGCTATTTCTATGCCCGCGATATTGGCCGCATCACCCGCGTTCAAGAAGGGCTGGAATATGGCATGGTCGGGGTGAACACGGGCCTGATTTCGAATGAAATGGCCCCCTTTGGCGGGGTCAAACAATCGGGCCTTGGCCGCGAAGGCAGCCACCACGGCATGGATGATTACATGGAAATGAAATACATCTGCCTGTCGGTGTAATGACGCGCAAGCGGTGGGGGCGCGGATGTTATCTGCTAGCAACCCGCCGCTTTTGCATAGCACGGCGGCAGTTTGCATGGTTTGGGTATCGCCCCTGTCGCGGGGGCAATCCAAAACAGGAGATGACCATGCTGCCCGCCATCCACCGCATAAAGACCAGCGCCGTTGCTGCAACCCTCGCCCTTAGCCTTGCCCTGCCCGCACCCGCCTTTGCCCTGAATGAAAAAGAGCAAGGCATCTTGGCCGGCGCGCTGGGCGTGCTGTTTTTTCAAGGTCTTGTCGAAGCCTCTAAGACAAACAACCGCCCTGCGCGCACGCCCCCCGTCACCTATCACGAGCCGCGCCCTCAGCCTGTGGTGATATCGGCCCACCGCACGCCTGCGGCCTATGCCTTTGCCAGCTATTCCCATGCCGAGCGCCGCGCCATTCAGCGCAGCTTGGCGCGGGCGGGCTATTATCACGGCGCGGTGGATGGGGCCTTTGGGCCCGGCACCTACAACGCCACGCTGCGCTATGCCCATGCCAGCGGCAGCGGCGCCGCAATGACAAGCCAAGCAGGGGCATATGGCGTATTTGATCGGCTGCTTTACGGCTATTGAATAAAAATGATGGCGCTAAGAAATTATTAATTATTTGGCGCTACCCATAGACCTGTCTTTCACGAGTGAGGGGCCAAGCCATAGCGCCGCTATGTCTTTGTTTGGGCCCGGGGCCTATGCCCAAAACCAAAGCGCGCAGGATTTCCTGCGCGCTTTTTCTTCATCTGCGGCCTGTTTGGTTGAACGGCAATACTTGCCTTACGACAGCTTTGCCAATTCGCCGACAGGTTCCGACGCGGGGGTGACATCTTTCGCCGGCGAGATTCCATGCGCGCTGCGGCCAATTTCAATGCGGCGGGGGCGCAAGGATTCGGGCATCTCGCGCGCCAAATCAATATGCAGCATCCCGTTTTCATGCAGCGCGCCCGTCACGCGCACATGATCGGCCAAGGCAAAGCGCCGTTCAAAGGCGCGGGTGGCAATGCCGCGATGCAGATAGGTTTTCTCTTGGCCGCTGTCAGGGCGGCGCGCCGTGACATAAAGCGCGGCCTCTTTCACCTCGACAGTCAGATCATCGGCACTAAAACCCGCCACGGCCAAAGAAATGCGATAGGCATCATCCCCCGTTTTTTCGATGTTATAGGGCGGGTAAGCGGCGGCGGTGCTGTCGGCGCTTAGGGCGCGGTCCAGCAAATCGGCCACACGGTCAAAGCCGACAGTGGCGCGGTAAAGTGGAGCAAAATCATAACTACGCATGGGTCATCCTTTCAAAGCGATGTGGTTGGCCTTCCCGTCAAGGGCAAGGCGGTGGCCCCAAACCCGGTTGGCATCTGGGGGTGATCTTTATGTGGGAACTGCCTATCGACGCGTCAAGACCCCAGCGGCCTGTCGCGATTGCCGCGTGACATTGCCCGCCCATCGGGTAGATTATGCGGCAGGAGAATGCCCATGCCACAGTTGCCCTTGCCTGATGTCTTTGCCTTGACCTTGACCTTGACCTTATGGCTGGCCGTGGGCTGGATCATCGAACATCCGCCCGCGCGCTGGCCGTCGGTGACGCAATTGATGCAAGGCTATCGCCGCGAATGGATGACCCAATTCATCACCCGCTCGCCCCGCGTCTTTGACGGCACAATCATTGACAGCCTGCGGCAAAGCACCACTTTTTTTGCCTCTGCGTCGATGATCGCAGTCGGGGGCGGGCTCGCGCTGATTGGCAATCCTGCGCTGCTGTCGGGCTTGGTCGCCGATTTACCGCTGCCGGCCGATTTGGCGCAAATTCGCTTGCGCGGGCTGCTCGTTGTCGCTTTTTTGGTCAATGCTTTGTTGAAATTCGTCTGGGCCTCGCGCCTTTTTGGCTATTGCGCGGTGATGATGGCGGCTGTGCCCAATGATATCACCCATCCTGATGCCGTGCTGCGCGCGGGGCAAGCGGCGGATTTGAACATCACCGCCGCCAAAAGTTTTAATCGCGGCTTGCGCTCGATTTACTTTGCGCTGGGGGCGCTGGCGTGGATTTTGGGGCCATGGGCGCTGATGGCGGCGGCGGTCTTGGTGGCATGGGTTTTGCTGCGGCGCGATTTTGCCTCGACTTCGCGTCAGGTGATGTTGCGCCGCCCCTCATAAAGCCAAGCGGCCAGCATCAAACTTGCCGCAATCAGCAGCCATGCCAGCGGCGGCAACATGGGCGCCACCTTGATGCCTTCGGTGACATAGGCCCCGCGCGGAGTGATGCCGAGCCAGCCGCGACCTGCTGCTGCGCTGCGGCTTTGCGAGACGGGGCGCAGATCAAAGCCCCCATCCTCGATGCGCAGCACCCCCCCTTTGGTGACAGCCAGCGCAGGGGCCAAAATATCGGCGCGCGCCACGCTTTGGCTAAATTCGCGCGGCGCCGTTGTGCCGACGGCCACAACCCGTTGTAAGGCACCCATGGTCAGGCGGTAAAGCCCGGGCGCGGGGGCCGCAAAATCGGCCCCATAGCGCCCCGCCCCAAGGCGCTGCAGTTGCACGCGCCTTTCCTGCCCATCTGCGCCCGTCACAAGGACTTCGCTTTGCCCACCGGGCGCGACCTCGTCATCCATGGTGCGGCGCAAAATGGTCACGGTCAACCCATTGGCCCGCGCGTCCAGGGCTTCTTCCTCAAGTTCGGGTTCCTTCAGCATCCAATGCGCCAACCGGCGCAGCAGTTCCAATTGCGGCCCGCCGCCCTCATAGCCTCGGCCCCAGAGCCACACATGATCCGACGCCAACACTGCGATGCGCCCACTGCCCACGCGGTCAAGCACCAAAAGCGGGCGGCGGTCTGGGCCTTCCATCACCACTTGGCCCGACAAAGGCACAACTTCAACCATGCGGAACCAGCGCCCCCACCTATCTTGTTGGGGGGCCAGCCCTTGGGTGACGGGATGGCGCAGGCCCAGCGCACTGAGCTTGGGGCGAAAACCTTGCTCGATCACGCGCGACGTGGGCTGAGCGGGCAAAATCGCCGCCAGCGGACTGCGCCACAGACTGTCCACCATGCCATATTCGGGGCCAGCGGCCACCAAAACCGTGCCGCCATCGCGCACATATTGCACCACATTGTCCAAATATTCTTCGGGCAATAGCCCCTGCTGGGCAAAGCGATCAAAGATAATCAAATCGAAGTCCTTGATCTTTTCCACAAATAATTCGCGGGTGGGAAAGGCGATCAAGGCCAGTTCTTCGGTCGGGGTGGCATCTTGCTTTTCGGGTGGGCGCAAAATGGTGAAATGCACCAAATCCACCGAAGGGTCTGATTTCAACAAATTGCGCCAAACCCTCTCGCCCGTGTGGGGCTGACCCGATACCAGCAGCACCCGCAAACGGTCGCGCACCCCGTTGACCTGCACCAAGGCGGCATTATTTTGCGCAGTCAATTCGCCCAATTGGGCCGGCACGCTTAGGTGCAAAACATTCATCCCAGCATGGGGCAGGCGCAAAGGCAGTTCCAAATCTTGCCCAATCGGCACGTTGAACGTGGCGGGGGCTTCGGTATCCACGGCGATGGTGATATCGGTTGCCGGGGGTAAATCGGCGGGCGGGGTGCCTTCGACCTCGATTCGCAAAGTCATGCGCAATTCTTCGCCCAAAATACCAAAGGCAGGGGCATCTTTGACGATCAGGCGCATATCCCAATCGCTGCGCCGTCCCGTTTGCAGCAAATGCAGCGGCGCGGGCATATCGGGCATCGCTTGGGCATCGTGGATCAACCCATCCGAGATAATCACCCCCCCTGCAATACGCGCGCGCGGCTCGCGCGCCAAGGCGTCGGACAGGGCCGCCATCGCCAAACTGCCCGCATCACCTGCCCCGTCCAGCAGGGGTATTTCGCGCAATTCCGTATTGGGCAAAGCGGCCACTTCGGCGCGCAGATTGTCCAGCGCGCTTTGGGTTTGTGCCGCGCGATCCCCCAGCCCCTGCGAGGCGGTTTGGTCAATCACCGCCAGCACGATATCGCTTATGGCGCGGCGCTCTTCGTTTTGCACGGCGGGGCCCGTCAGCGCGCCCAGCACGGCCAGAAAAGCCAGCGCGCGCAAATGCCAGCCCGCCAGCCCGCGCCACAGCGCCAGCGCAACGACCAGCCCAGATACAGCCGCCAGCCCATAGATCACGCCCCATGGCAGCAAAGGATCGAAAATAATGGTTTGCGTCATTGCCCCAGCCGATCTAACAGGGCAGGCACATGCACCTGATCCGATTTATAATTGCCCGTCAGCACATGCAT
>CAXNIF010000072.1:0-7576 GCA_964202345.1 Cypionkella sp. | reverse complement strand
CGCCCAAACGGCCGACCGGGATTTGGGGCAAGATACGCTCGTTCAGCACCTTTTCGTCAATGGCCTTGACCATTTCTGTGGCGATATATCCTGGGCAAATCGCATTCACGGTGATCCCTGCGCGCGCCCCTTCAGCCGCAAGCGCCTTGGTGAATCCCAAATCGCCTGATTTCGCGGCGGAATAATTTGCCTGACCTGCCTGACCTTTTTGCCCGTTGATCGACGAGATGTTGATGACGCGCCCAAATTTGCGATCGCGCATGCCGCTCCAGACGGGATGGGTCATGTTGAAAAGGCCCGAAAGGTTGACGTCGATCACCTCTTTCCATTGGGCGGGGGTCATTTTGTGAAACATAGCATCGCGGGTGATACCCGCATTATTCACCAAAACGGCGATGGGGCCCAGTTCGGCTTCGACTTTGGCAATGCCCGCTGTGCAGCCCTCGTAATCGGCCACCGACCATTTGTAGGTTTTGATCCCAGTCTCGGCAGTGAATGCCGCCGCTGCATCATCATTGCCCGCATAATTGGCCGCGACACTATAGCCCGCCTCTTTTAACGCTATCGAAATTGCCGCCCCAATCCCGCGCGAGCCACCTGTCACCAAAGCCACTTTTGCCATCTCGTCCTCCCAGACCTAAATTTGAAACCTTGTTACCCAAAAGCAAAACCCAGCGCAATATTATTGCGCTGGGTTTTTTGATTTTGTTTCAATATGTCGCTCAGTGGTTGCGGCTTAGCCGCGCTCTAGGCACATGGCAACGCCCATGCCCCCGCCGATGCACAAGGTGGCAAGACCTTTTTTGCCGCCCGAACGCGCCATTTCAAACAAAAGCGTGTTCAATATCCGCGCACCCGATGCGCCGATGGGATGGCCAATGGCAATGGCGCCGCCGTTGACATTGACGCGGGCGGGATCCCATCCCATGTCCTTGTTGACGGCGCAGGCCTGCGCGGCAAAAGCCTCATTCGCCTCGATCAGATCTAAATCGCCCGCTTTCCAGCCCGCCTTTTCCAGTGCTTTACGGCTGGCGTGAATTGGGCCGACGCCCATGATGGCCGGATCAAGGCCAGCGGTGGCATAAGACGCGATGCGCGCCAGTGGCGTGAGCCCGCGCTTGGCGGCCTCGGACTCGGACATCAGCAAGACACCTGCCGCGCCGTCATTTAATCCCGACGCATTGCCCGCCGTCACACTGCCATCTTTCGCAAAGGCTGGGCGCAGTTTTTGCATCGATTCCAGCGTGGCCCCGTGGCGGATGTATTCGTCGCTATCAACGACAACATCGCCTTTGCGCGTTTTGATCGTGTAGGGGATGATTTCGTCTTTGAATTTGCCTGATTTCTGCGCCGCTTCGGCCTTAAGTTGGCTGGCAAGGGCAAAGCTATCTTGCATCTCGCGTGAGATTTGCCACTGATCGGCGACGTTTTCGGCGGTGGTGCCCATATGGTAGCCGTTGAAGGCATCCCATAGCCCGTCGCGAATCATACTGTCGATGAAATTCAAATCACCCATTTTCTGGCCCGCGCGCAGATGGGCGACATGGGGCGACAGAGACATGTTTTCTTGCCCGCCAGCCATGACAATGCCAGCATCGCCCAATTGCACATGCATCGCCCCCAGGGCAACCGCGCGCAGACCCGATCCGCACACTTGATTGATGTACCACGCGCTGGATTCTTTGGGCAGGCCGGCATTGATATGGGCTTGGCGGGCAGGGTTTTGACCCTGGCCTGCGGTCAGAACTTGGCCCAAAATGGTTTCGGAGACATCGGCCGGGTCGATACCTGCGCGGGCGATGACGCCCGCAATTATGGCGGCGCCCAAATCATGCGCGGGTGTGTTGGCAAAGGCGCCGTTAAAACTGCCGACAGCGGTGCGCCCCGCCGCCACGATTACCACATTTGTCATCAATCTCTCTCCCCGTTATGGCATGTGTTTCGCCCTTGGCGGCACATTGGCCAAGCCGCCCTAGCAAAATCCCTAGGCGCGGCGGGGTAGAAAAGCAAGCGCACAATGGTGCAAAGCCCCCCAGAAGATTTAACCAAAAACTGCCTTTATTGAGGGGGAGCCGAACAAAAAGCCTTGAAAGCAATCAATTCCCAACTGTTGCAAGCTGCCCGCTTCTTCGGGGGTTTCAACCGCTTCGGCCACGGTGAACATATCAAATTGTTTTGCTATCGAAATCAGCGCCGCCACCAAAGTTTGGTTTTCGGGATGCTGATCGATGCTGCGGATGAATTGGCGGTCAATTTTTACAATGTCGAACAAAAAATCCCGAAAATATCGAACAGCCATTTGGCCCGAACCGAAATTGTCCAAGGCGATGGCGATGCCTTCGCGCTGATATTGGTCCATAAAGGCGATCACGATTTCGGGCAAAGTCATGGCCGAGCTTTCAGATATTTCCAAAATTAGGCGCGCGCCGATTCCCGGTGTTGCGGCCAAGCCCCGCCGCAGCATCTGCCCCCAAGCTGGATAGCCAATTGAGCGGGCCGACATATTGATGGATAGGCGCAAATTGGGATGCGCGGCCAAGGCGCGCAGCCCCGCGTCTAGCGCGATGCAGTCAATTTGACGGCCCAGTTCCATCCCCTCGACCGCAACCATAAAATCCTTGGCGGGAATGACCCGCTGACTGGCGTCCATGATGCGAATCAACCCTTCGTAAAAGGCTATTTTTTTGGGATCTGCCGCCGTTACGATGGGCTGATAGGCAAGGCGCAGTCGCCTTTGGGCAATCGCCTCGCGCACCATGTCCATCGTGCCGCGATCAATACCGTCAATCGCCGCGCCCAATGGGCTGCCCAGCCCGGCCGTCGCATCGATGATGGGTTTGCCCTTTTGGTGAAACATGTCAGCGCCCTCTACTTTAGGTCACATTATTCGCCAAAAGGGCTAAGGTCTCGTAAAGCTGTGGGATTTTCTTTGAATTGTAGATAAATTTCAGGACGCGCTGTGATATCTTCTGCGCAATTTCGCAGCGGCTGCCAGAGCGCCGCCGCCCTGTGTTTGTGATCACACAAATTTTTTACGTGATCACAATTCCAAAAAACCTTGCGTCTGCGGTGCCTTGAGGTAGGATTTTTCGTGACAGCGCCGTTCAGCGCGCTATGTCAAGCAAGACCGACGCAAAGATCCGCTGCGCGCCCTTGGTGCCAGCCGCCAAAAGGAATGAGTTATGGCTCAGCCACGCCCAATAGAACGCCCTCTGTCGCCGCATTTGCAAATTTACCGCCCCCAGTTGACGTCGATCACATCGATCTTGACGCGGATCACGGGCAATGCCCTGATTTTGGGTAGTGTGCTGGCCGTATGGTGGCTGACTGCCGCCGCCATTTCCGACGATGCCTTTGCCATGGCAGATGCTGTCGTCACCTCTTGGTTTGGTGATTTGGTCTTTTTGGGCAGTGCTTGGGCGCTTTGGTATCACTATTTGGCGGGGCTGCGTCATTTGTATTTTGACGCGGGTCACGGGCTGGACATTCCCACAGCGGAAAAGTTGGGCTGGGGCATTATCATCGGATCCTTCGTCTTGACGGTGCTCACCGTTGTTTTGGTATAGGAGGCGCCCATGCGCTATTTAACCCCCCGCAAGCGCGCGATCGGTAAGGGTGCATCCCATACGGGCACCCATCATCACTGGTCGATGACCATGTCTTCGGTGGCCTTGGCCTTTATGTTGCCGACATGGGTCTATCTGTTTGGATCGGCATTAGGCCAAAGTCGGGCCGATGTTATCGCGGCCTTTGCCCACCCGTTCACCGCCATCTTGACGGCCTTGATTTTGGTGGTGGGCATGCGCCATTTCGCCATGGGCGCGACAATGGCCATCGAAGATTATACCCAAGGCACAACGCGCAAAATATTGGTGATGTTGGTCACCGCGCTTGCCACGCTGACCGCCGTCACGGGGCTTTATGCCCTGATCCGTATCGCACTTTGAGGAATGAACATGACAAACGCCTACCCTTACGAAGTGCATGACTATGATGTTGTTGTGGTTGGCGCGGGCGGCGCTGGTCTGCGCGCCACGCTGGGCATGGCCGAGCAGGGCCTGCGCACTGCCTGCGTGACCAAGGTTTTCCCCACCCGCAGCCATACGGTGGCCGCGCAAGGCGGCATTGCGGCCAGCCTTGGCAATATGGGGCCTGATAGCTGGCAGTGGCATATGTATGACACTGTCAAAGGCTCTGACTGGCTGGGCGATACCGATGCGATGGAATATCTGGCGCGAGAAGCGCCCAAGGCCGTGTATGAGCTGGAACATTACGGCGTGCCGTTTTCGCGCACCGAAGAGGGCAAGATTTACCAGCGCCCCTTTGGTGGCCATACCACAGAATATGGCGAAGGCCCGCCGGTGCAGCGCACCTGTGCCGCCGCTGACCGCACGGGTCACGCCATTTTGCACACGCTTTATGGTCAGTCGCTTAAGAATAATGCGGAATTTTATATCGAGTATTTCGCGCTGGATTTGATCATCACCGATGGGCGCTGCACTGGTGTTGTGGCGTGGAAGCTGGATGATGGCACGATTCATGTCTTCAACGCCAAGATGGTGGTGCTGGCCACGGGCGGCTATGGGCGCGCCTATTTCAGTGCCACCTCGGCCCATACCTGCACGGGCGACGGCGGCGGGATGACCGCGCGCGCTGGGCTGCCGCTGCAAGATATGGAATTTGTGCAGTTTCACCCCACGGGCATCTATGGCTCGGGGTGTCTGATCACCGAAGGCGCGCGCGGCGAAGGGGGATATCTGACAAATTCCGAAGGCGAACGTTTTATGGAGCGCTACGCCCCCCATTACAAGGATTTGGCACCCCGCGATTACGTCTCGCGCTGCATGACAATTGAAATCCGCGAAGGGCGCGGCGTTGGGCCAAACAAAGACCATATCAGCCTGCACCTGAACCACCTCCCGCGCGAGGCGCTGGAGCTGCGCCTGCCGGGCATCACCGAATCTGCCCGTATCTTTGCAGGGGTCGATTTGCACAAAGAACCGATCCCCGTGCTGCCGACCGTGCATTACAATATGGGCGGTATCCCCACCAATTATTGGGGCGAGGTGCTGAACCCCACGGCGCAAAATCCTGATGCTGTCTTTCCAGGCCTGATGGCCGTGGGCGAGGCGGGCTGCGCCTCTGTGCATGGGGCGAACCGCCTTGGATCCAACTCGCTGATCGACCTTGTGGTGTTCGGCCGCGCCGCCGCCATTCGCGCAGGCGAGATTGTGAACCCCAAGGAACGCAACATGGAGGTTAACCGCAGCGAGGTGGATAAATCCTTGGCCCGCTTTGATGCGACCCGCCATGCCAACGGCGCGATTCCGACGGCGCAATTGCGGCTGGATATGCAAAAAACCATGCAGGCCGATGCCGCTGTGTTCCGCACGGAAAAAACCTTGGCCGCAGGCGTCAAGAAAATGGGCGAGATTGCAGGCCAGATTGGCGATATCAAAGTGACTGACCGCTCTATGGTCTGGAACAGCGATTTGATGGAGACGCTGGAGCTGCAAAACCTAATGCCAAACGCGCTGGCCACAATCGTGGGCGCGCATGCCCGCACGGAATCGCGCGGCGCACATGCGCATGAAGATCACCCCACCCGCGACGATGCCAATTGGCGCAAGCATACCCTTGCCTATGTCGATGGGACAAAGGTCAAGCTGGATTACCGCGCCGTGCATACCGCCCCGCTGACCGCTGAAAAGGATGGCGGGATTTCGTTGAAGAAAATCGAACCAGCCGAAAGGAAGTTTTGATGCGTGTTTGTGTGATATTGGGGGCCGCTAGCTTGATGCTTGCGGCTTGCAACCCGCTTGATCTGGCCGATCAGGCCAGCGAAAGGGCTGCGCGCGGGGTCGTCTTGCCCGTCTTGTCGCAAGAGATGCCCGCGCCCGTCGCGCAAGCAGGCACCGATTGCATCATCGCGGCCACGTCCCGCGCAGAGATGCTGATCTTGGCCCGTGACTTAGGGGTTGCAGCGGGGCCGCAAACCATCGCCAATATCCGAAATATCGCCGCGCGGCCCGATGTGGTTGCCTGCTTTGCCGCGGCGGCTGTCCCACCTTTGCGCGGTGCCAAATGATGGGAAAAACGCGCCTGATGGTCTTGCCCTTGTTTGTGCCATGCGCCCTCTTGCTGGCTTGCGGTCCTGTCCCCGTCGCCCAAGCCGAGCGTGACTGCGCCGCGCGCGCGCGTATGGCAGAAAAGCCGCAGATTGAAATTGCAATTGGCATGAACAGTAAGGGCGAAATTCTAAAGGGCGGTAGTTTTGGCGTGTCGACCGATTATCTGGCAGGGCGCGACCCGGCTGCGGTGTTTGAAGCCTGTGTCAAGGCACGGTCGGGCCAGTTTCCAACGCGGCCATGGCCTGAATCATCGCGAGGTTAGGCCAAAATGAGCTGCCTCGCCCACAGCTTTCACGATGTGCCTGTGGTGCCGGGCATCAAGCCCATTCAAGTGGCAACAAAAGGTGGGCCGATCTGGCCCGATTTTGCCCAAGAGAAAACGCTGCGGCATTGCCGCGATGGCCGCCCTGTCGATTTGCCTCCCGTCTGGCCAGAAGGCGCGGTTGAAAAAACAATTCCGGCTGCTCTTTGGGGGTGCTTTATCGACCTGCGCTTTGGTCATTTGGTGGCAGAGCATCTGTCGCGCTTGCCCTTGGCGGTGCGGCAATGGCCCGATCTGCCCGTTTTGTTTGCTGCGCCCGAAGGGGTGACAGTGCAAACGCTGCCGCGTTGGATTTGGGAAATCTTTGATTGGATCGGGCTGGATTCGGCGCGGGTCCAACTGGTCACCCAGCCGATGCGGGTGGGACAGTTGTTTGCCGTTCCGCAGCAAGAAATGATGTTTAAGACCGGCCCTTCACAACCCTATCTTGACCTTTTGACCAGTTGGACATCGCGCTTAAATGGGGTGAGCCGAGATGTTTTATATGTCACGCGCGCGGGGCTTGTGGCCAAGGGCCACGGCGGCTTTGCGGGCGAAGATTATGTGACCGATCTTTTGAATCGTCTTGGTATTGCCGTTTTAGACCCCGCCGCCAGTTCCATCCCTGAACAATTGAACGCCTATGCTGGGGCGCAGCGGATCGTGTTTTGCGAAGGCTCTGCTGTGCATGGTCGCCAGTTGCTGGGCCATATTGACCAAGAGATACATATTTTGCGCCGCCGTGATGGCCAAAATTTAGCGCAGGCCCAAATTGCCCCGCGGGTTGGCGCTTTGCGCTATCATGATATCGGAAAAGAAACGCTACCCGTGTATTGGAAAAGCGGTCTGCGCCGCGACAGCGCTGACCTGCGTCTTTATGATTTGGCCCATCTGTTTCGATGCTTTGCGGCGCTTGGCGTCGATTTGCCCAGATATTGGTCGCGCAGCGCCTATCGCGCGGCGGCTTTGGCGGATATCGAGGCTTGGCTGGCCCTGCACAAACCCATGGCTCGGCTACGGGCGCAATATCACCAGATTTTGCGGGCCGCTGATATGCTGCCCGCTTCCTGGCAAAACGCCAAGGCTGGCGATACACCCATAAGTGACCACCCCATAAGTGACCACTTAGGCAGGCCCGATCTGT
>CAXNIF010000071.1:0-7579 GCA_964202345.1 Cypionkella sp. | reverse complement strand
AGGGCTACAGGGTCAAATCTGGCATCGTCGTCATCTTCAAGGTCTTCACCAACTTCGCTGCCGTATGCGTAGGCAATACGAAGCTTTTCTTGGGACAGCATGAAATCTGCGATACGCGCTACGATCTCTTCATAAGGTAGGTTTTGTGGTTTCGGCCCAAGTATGGTCAGCCGTTCACCAAGCAGCTTCATTCGATCAAGCAGATTATCAGGTTTGTCGGTCACGGTGAGATTTTCCAACGCATGAATGGGTAAGTCACCCAACATTGCCCGTTAGCTTTGAGCGATGGAAGGGTGCTAAGGTGAAACAATCCAACGGCGATTTCAGACAACCCAACATCTTCACCAATGCAGATATGGGGACGCGAATAGGGACGAGCAACCAAAAATTCACCTTAAGTCATTGTTTTTAAACAATAATATTTGATAAATTGGCGGAAGCGGTGGGATTCGAACCCACGGTAGGCTTCCACCTACGCTAGTTTTCAAGACTAGAGCCTTAAACCACTCGGCCACACTTCCGGATGCGCGGGGCTGGCCTGCGCTATGTGCTATGCATTTAACTGGATGCGCCCGCGATGTGAAGGGGGTGAATTCATCAGATATGCCCCATCGCGCCGTGATGGTTGCGGTCGGCACAAAGGGCTGGCAAGTCCAAACTTTACCGCCGCGCGTCATGGGTCATCAGCGGTTTTGCGCATAGGGGACTGCGCACAGGGGTCTGCGCTATCGCCGCGTTCTGCGATAGGCCTATGTCGCCGCTGTAGCCTGTCTTGGGCTGGGCGGGCAGGTATCTGCCGATCTTTCCCCCGCCGCCGACCTACCCCAGCCTAGGGCTTTGCAGGGGCGACTTTTCGCTGTATAAGGCGGTTAAAGCGGAAAGCTGGCCCTTGGCACCATTAGTCACGCAGAATCAAATGTGCAGAAATGGGGCGCCGACCCACAGCAAAAACAAAAACGCAGCGCGATAACCGCGCAAGCAGGAGCAGAGCATGGGATACGCAAAAGCAGGTCGCATTGTTGGGGTCTTGGCGATGATGGCCGTCGCCGCCTGTGAGCAGGGCCAAAACCCTTTGCTTGGCGGCGCAGACCCCGCCGTTGATGCCTCCGGGGCGCGGGTCAATGGCGCAAAGCTGATCGAGCGCGATGTCGAGGCGCCCGATGTGTTTCAAGTTTCCGACAATGCGCTATGGGACGGCCGCCCCAGCCTTGGCGGGGTCTGGGTTGCCAGCCCCGATGCCGTCAATCCTGAACGCGTGATCATGCGAAACACCGACAACGGCAAAGCAGTTATCGGCGCCCTATTCAAGCGCGAGCGCGACAATCCTGGCCCGAATTTGCAAATCAGTTCCGATGCGGCGGCAGCTTTGGGGATGCTGGCCGGGCAACCTGCCAAGGTCAGCGTAACGGCCCTGCGCCTTAAGGAGGTGCCCGCCGAAAATCCTGAGGTAGCACCCCCAGTTTTGGACAAAGAGGGCGTCATTCAGGTCCAAACTTTGCCATCAACTGCCGCGCCAAGCGCGCCAAAATTGGCCCCAAAAGCAGCCGCTCTGCCCGCGCCCCAATCTGGGCCCCAATCTGGGCCCCAAGCTGCGCCGCCGGCCAGCGCCCAAACCGACGCGCAGGCAACCCTTGCCGAGGGGGCTGCGGCACAGGCAACCTTGGGCGGCTATATTCAGATTGGCTTTTTCGCGGTGAAGGCCAATGCCCAGCGCGCGATATCCACGCTTGGCGCGGCAGGTATCACAGCAAATATGCGCAGCCAAACGTCCAATGGCAAAACCTATTGGATCGTTGGCGCGCGGGGGGATGGCGCAACCTTGACACGGATCAAAGCCGCAGGCTTTACCGACGCCTATCTAACGAAAGGCTAATTCGACATGCATCGCCAAATTTTGAAACTGTTTGGATTGATGGCCAGCTTGGCCATGCCGTTGCCGCTTGTGGCACAAGATATTGTTCAGAGTTTTGAAACTTCGGCAAAATCTGCTTGGGTTTACGATGCGGCAACACAGACCGTCTTGATGGACAAGAACGGCAACGTGCCCTTGCCCCCTGCATCCATGTCAAAATTGATGACCATTTTTATGCTTTTTGAGGCGCTACAAGATGGGCGCGTCAGCATGGACACAGAATTTGCTGTCTCCGAGCGCGCGGTGGCAATGACGGCCTTGGGCGGCTCGACCATGTATTTGCAACAGGGCGATCGTCCAACGGCGCGTGATTTGATTTATGGGATGATTGTCAATTCGGGCAATGATGCCTGCATCGTCGTCGCCGAAGGCTTGGCCGGCAGCGAAGAGGCTTTTGCCGCCAAGATGACACAGCGCGGCTTAGATATTGGGCTGGAACATTCCACCTTTGCCAATTCCAGCGGTTGGCCCGACCCGCGTCACCGCATGAGCATGCGGGATCTGGGCCTGCTCAGCCTGCGCTTGATTGAAGATTTTCCCGAATACTACCCAATTTTCGCCGAAACCACCTATAATTACAAAGATCGTGCGCCCGCAAATGCCGCCAATCGCAACCCTTTGTTGAAATTGGGCATTGGAGCCGATGGGCTAAAGACGGGCCATACGCAAGAGGCCGGATACGGTCTTGCAGGGGCCGTGTTGCAAAACGGACGGCGTATCGTCTTTGCCTTTTCTGGCCTAGAGTCCGATGCGGCCCGCGCGGCGGAGGCAGAACGTATCACGGCTTGGGCCTTTCGCAATTTCGCGCTAAAAACCGTGCTGACAGCGGGCGAGGTGATCGGCCAAGCGCCCGTGTTCATGGGGCAAGCAGAAACGGTCGGCTTGACTGTGGCGCAGGATTTAAAAACCTTGGTGCCCGCCTTGGCACGCGATGGCATAAAAGGAAAAATCACCATCAACGCCCCCTTGGCCGCGCCCATCGTGGCGGGCAGCGAAGTGGCCAGCCTGACCATTTCCGCCCCGGGCCTGCCCGATCGCACCCTGCCGCTGATTGCCACAACCAACGTGGCTGAAGCCGGGATTTTGGGGCGTATTTCCGCCGCAGCGGGCCACATCTTGCAGCGGCTCTTGGGGCCCGATTTGGCCGCGGGTTAACGCGGCTTGGGCGGGATGTTCATCAGCTTTGAAGGTATCGACGGGTCTGGTAAATCCACCCAAGCGCGGCTGCTTCTTGACCGATTGGGCAGTCTTGGCATCAGCGCCCATCTGACGCGCGAACCGGGGGGCAGTGCGGGGGCCGAAGATATCCGCGCTTTGGTGTTGAACGGGGCGGCAGATCGTTGGTCACCCGAAACCGAGCTTTTGCTCTTCACCGCCGCGCGGCGCGATCACTTGGAAAAGACAATCCGCCCTAGGCTGGCGGCGGGCGAGGTGGTCATCAGCGATCGTTTTGCCGATAGCACCCGCATTTACCAAGGCATCACGCGGGCCAATCTGCGCGGCACTGTGGACAGCCTGCACGCGTTGATGATTGGCATTGAACCCGATTTGACCGTGCTGATTGACGTTCCCGCCGAAACTGGCCTTTCCCGCGCCACGGCCCGCGCTGGCGCTGACATGCGGTTCGAAGACATGGGATTGCCCGTGCAACAGGCCGCGCGGGATGGGTTTTTGGCGCTGGCGGCCGCATATCCCACCCGTTTTTCGGTGGTGCAGGGCGCGCGCGATGCACAGGCTGTTGCCGCCGATGTCTGGGCCGCGGTTGGCGCGCGCATGGGCCTGGCATGAACGACAGCCCTCAGCCCGACCAAATCACAGGCGCCCCCCACCCGCGCGCGGCGCGCCTCTTGGGGCATCAAGGCGCGCAAGCCGCCTTTCTCGAGGCGTTCAACAGCGCCCGTCTGCATCATGCGTGGATGATCACGGGCCCGCGCGGTGTGGGCAAGGCCACGCTGGCATGGAAAATTGCCCGTTTTTTGTTGGCAACGCCCGAAGGTGACGGCGGCATGTTTGCCCCCGCCGCGCCGATCAACCTTGATATCAGCGACGATCACCCCGTGGCCAAGCGCCTGCTGGCCCTGTCTGAACCCCGCCTTTTTCTGCTGCGCCGCCCCTATGACGACAAGGCCGAGCGGCTGAAAAATGACATCACCGTTGACGAAGTGCGGCGGATGAAGTCTTTTTTCGCGCTCTCGGCGGCGGATGGCGGGCGGCGTGTGGCCATTGTGGATAGCTTGGACGAGATGAACGCTTCGGCAGCCAACGCGCTGCTCAAGCTGCTGGAAGAGCCCCCCGATCGCGTGACATTTCTGCTTATTGCCCACCAACCCGCACGGCTTTTGCCCACTATCCGATCGCGGTGCCGCGAATTGCGCTTGGCCCCGCTGAACGCGCAAGAGCTTGCCGATGCGCTGACAGCCGCAGGCGGCGAGGTCGATTCCCAGCAACGGCTGGCCCTGGGCGAACTTGCGGGCGGCTCGGTGGGGCGTGCCTTTGAATTGACCAATTTGGACGGTCTGCACCTCTACCAAGCGCTGGTCGATTTACTGGGCGGTTTGCCTCGGCTTGACCGCCCGCGCGCCACGGCCTTGGCCGAAATGGCGGCAGGAAAAGGGGCCGAGGCGCAATTTGACCTGATCATTCAACTGATCGATTTGTTTTTGGCCCGCTGCGCCCGCGCCGCCGCGCTGGGCGGTCTGGCCGAAGATGCCGCACCCGGCGAGGGGCTTGTGATCGCGCGTCTCGCAGCCCCTGCACGGGCGGCGCTGGCTTGGGCGGAATTGGCGCAAGTTTTGGGCCAGAAGGCACGGCGCGGGCGGGCGGTGAACCTTGACCCCGCCGCGCTGGTGCTAGATATGTTACTAGGCATTGAGATGGCCACGCGCGAGATGACGCGCGGCTGAAAACACGCGCATAGACAGGCAGCCATGACCGACGCACCCCCTACCCTAGTCGACAGCCATTGCCACCTCGATTTCCCAGATTTCGCAGATGAATTGCCCGCCGTAATTGCCCGCGCGCAGGCCGCAGGTGTTGCCCGCATGGTGACCATTTGCACCAAACTGCGCCAAGAACCCGCCGTGCGCGCCATTGCCGAAACCTATCCACCCGTCTTTTATGCCGCGGGCACCCATCCCATGTCCGCCGCCCAAGAGCCGATGGCCAGCGTGGCGGAACTTGTCGCGCTGTCGCATCATCCCAAAATGGTGGGCATCGGCGAGACGGGTCTGGATTATCATTACAGCATCGACAGCGCCGAGGTGCAAAAAACATCGCTGCATGTGCATATCGAAGCCGCGCAAGAAACGGGCCTGCCGCTGATCATCCACGCCCGCGAGGCGGATGCAGATATGGCGCAGATTTTGGCTCAAGGCATGGCCCGCGCGCCCTTTGGCGGCGTGATGCATTGCTTTTCCTCTGGCCCTGGTTTGGCGGCGGCGGCGCTGGAGATGGGGTTTTACTTGTCGATGTCGGGGATCACCGCCTTTCCCAAAAGCGACGATCTGCGCGCGATTTTCAAATCTGCGCCGATGGATCGCATTTTGCTGGAAACCGACAGCCCCTATCTGGCCCCGCCGCCCCATCGCGGTCGGCGCAATGAACCGGCCTATACCGCCCATACTGCGGCCAAGGCGGCGCAGCTTTTCGGCCTAAGTTTGCCCGCTTTCGCCGCCCAGACCACGGCGAATTTCAATCGTCTTTTTGCCAAGGCGGCGTTGTCATGACAGATCAATTGCGTCTGACCATTTTGGGCTGCGGCTCGTCGGGGGGGGTGCCGCGTCTGTCGGCAGATGGGCGCGGGGATTGGGGCGATTGCGACCCCCTTAATCCCAAGAACCGCCGCCGCCGTTGCAGCCTTTTGGTCGAAAAGATCAGGGGCGATGCTGTCACCCGCGCGCTGATCGACACCTCGCCCGATATGCGCGCCCAGTTATTGGATGCACAAATTGGCGTGCTGGACGCGGTGATTTTCACCCATGCCCATGCCGACCATGTTCACGGGCTGGATGATCTGCGCCAGGTGGTTTTTAACACCAGCCGCCGCTTGCCCGTTTGGGCCGATGCCCCCACTGCTGATGCGCTGTTGTCGCGCTTTGCCTATGCTTTCGAGCAAGAGGCGGGCAGCCCCTATCCCGCCATCCTAGAGTTGCAGCCCATCCTAGGGCCATTTGCGATCGAAGGTGCCGCAGGCGCGATTGACATGACGCCCTTTACCGTGGCCCATGGCACCATCGATGCATTGGGGTTTCGCATTGGCGGGGCCGCCTACTTGCCCGATGTCTCGGCCATCCCGCCTGCCGCTTGGCCCGTCTTGCAAGGGTTGGATTTGTGGATATTGGATGCGCTGCGCCGAAAGCCGCACCCAAGCCATGCCCATCTGGCCCAATCTTTAGATTGGATCGCCCGCGCCGCCCCGCGCCGCGCCGTGCTGACCAATATGCATCTTGAAATGGACTACGCCACGCTGCAACGCGAATTGCCCGCCCATATCACCCCTGCCTATGACGGGATGACCCTTGTCCTAGATTGCCCAGCATGAATGCGCTTTTGGACGTGATTTTGCCCGTTTTTGTGCTGATCGCGCTGGGCTATGGCGCGGCGCGCTTTGGGGCGATCTCGCCAAGCGGGGTTGATGGAATCATGAGCTTTGCCCAAACCTTCGCCCTGCCCCTACTTTTGTTTAAATCCATTGCCAGCCTTGATTTGACGGTGGCCTATAACGCGGGGTTGATGCTGTCATTTTATATCGGCGCCTTTGCTGGTTTTGCGCTGTGCTTTTGCGCGGCAAGATTTGTCTTTCACCGCCCCGCCCCTGAATCCGTCGCCACTGGATTTGCGGGATATTTTTCCAACTCGCTGCTGCTGGGCATACCAATCACCCAAAACGCCTATGGCGCCGAGGCGCTGACAGGGAATTTTGCGATCATCTCGATCCATGCACCGCTGCTGTATAGCTTTGGCATTTTGGCCATGGTGCTGGCGCAGGCCAAGCAGGGCCAAACCGCGGGGGCGCTGGCAGGGCAGGCCTTGGCGTCGATTTTTCGTCAGCCTTTGGTGATTGGCATTATCTGCGGATTTGCAGTGAACCTGTCGGGGGCGGTCTTGCCCGAATTTGCCAAAACTGCCGTCGATTTTATGGCCCGCGCGGGGATACCCGCCGCTCTTTTCGGGCTTGGCGGGGTGTTGCTGCGCTATCGTCCCGAGGGCGATATAGGCTTGATTGGCGTGGTAACGCTGGCCTCATTGATCGTGCACCCTTTGGTGGCCTATGGGCTGGGGCGCGGTTTTTTTGATCTTGGCGTTGATGCGCTGCGATCTGCCACGCTTTGCGCCGCAATGGCCCCTGGCGTGAATGCCTATGTCTTTGCCAATTTGTTTGGCGTTGGGCGGCGCGTGGCGGCATCGGCGGTGCTGGTGGCCACGGCGGGATCTGTTGTCACCATATGGGCTTGGCTGCATATCTTGCCTTAGGCCCAAACAGACGAAAAAGACCGCACCCTTCGGCGCGGCCTATTTTCCATTGGTGCGGATGAAAGGACTCGAACCTTCACTCCGGTTAAGGAACAGCGACCTCAACGCTGCGCGTCTACCAATTCCGCCACATCCGCACTCTTGGTATGGCGGTGTCTTTAGCGGCTAGGGCGGCTAAAGAAAAGAGGGATTCTG
>CAXNIF010000070.1:0-7677 GCA_964202345.1 Cypionkella sp. | reverse complement strand
GCTGACCCTGCGCGGCCACCGCACTTCGGTGACGCTGGAAGCCGAGTTTTGGGCAGCGTTTCAGCAAATGGCGGCAAAGCGCGGTCTTTCCGTCAATGCATTGGCCACCGAGATGGACGAGGCGCGCGGCACAACGGGTCTGGCTTCCTATATCCGCGTCGCAGTGCTGCGCGATTTGCAAAAGGGGACGTGATGTTAAAAACATTGCTGCTGGTTGCGATGCCACAGGAGTTGTCCCGCCCGCCCAAGGGTATGATTTTGCGACATACTGGTGTGGGCAAGATCAATGCCGCATGGCGCTGCGCCGAAGGTTTGGCGCAAACGCGTCCCGATTTGGTGATAAACTTCGGGACGGCGGGCGCTGTGCGCAAGGGTTTGCAGGGGCTTGTCGAGGTGGGCGCAGCCCTTCAACGTGATATGGATGTGCGCGCGCTGGATGTGCCTTTGGGCGATACGCCATTTGAACCCGACAGTCGCGAAATACGTTTTTCCAGTGCTGCGTTGCGATGCGGCACGGGTGATAGCTTTGCCGCAACGGCGCCTGAATTGGCCTGTGATGTGGTGGATATGGAACTTTATGCCATTGCAAAGCTGTGCCGCGCAGCCGCGGTGCCTCTGCGCGCCTTCAAATACATATCCGATCAGGCTGATGATGCCGCACCCGCAGATTGGCGCGCGGCCTTAAGCCGCGCCGAGGCGGCATTTTTGGCGCGTTTGGATTTAGGGCTTTAGCGGCCCGCCAAAAAGAGACCCGCAGCGGGCAATTTGGCGGCTAAATACGGGAAATTAGTGCCAGATTCTGTTGCCAGGCTCTGGCGGGCCCCGCCTTACGCGGCTAAGCGCAAGGACTTAGTTTCGGCGACCCGAACTGCTTACGCAGCCAGAGCCATTGCCGGAGCACGGTTGTCATTTGCAACTGTACGTTTTGCACCGATAACGGTGGTGGCTCACCGAGCGAAAGCTGGCCCCTTTAGACGTTCGTCGATCCTATTTCGACCCCATTCGCCCCAAATGACAGGGAATTTTGGTGGAGTCGCCGGGTACCGCCCCCGGGTCCGAGCCGTGTATTACGGGTGCGTTTATCGCCATAGTCCAAGTTGCCCTGAACAAGATCAACATAGGGGGGGATAGCGGCAGGCGCAAGGCTTGCGCCATAAAAAACGCGCCCAAGGGCTGGCCTTGGGCGCGCAATCTGTGCTTTGGCTTAGAAGCCTTGTTTGATCAACTCGAACTCAGCGGTCAGTTTTTCGCGGAACGCTGGGTTCAGCGGCACCTGTGCCAGCATTTTGCCGTCCACTGGGTCAACATCGCCTGCTTTCAGCTCTTCAGGGGTGATTTTCGCAATTGCGGCATCATTGGCATGGGCGTAGCCGTAGTTTTCAAGCAAACCGCGCGCCGAGCCGTGGTCTAGCCACGCGTTGATGAAATCATAGGCCTTGTCTTCCGAACCGGGCGCATCTTTGAAATTCACATAGCCGCAGAACCAGTTCGAGGCACCTTCCGCAGGGGTGCGGTTAAAGGCCACGGGAATACCTTCCTCTTTCATCGCAATCACGCCGTCATTCCACGACCAAGACACAACCACTTCGCCCGTTTTCATCAATTGGGCGTTTTCAGCAGGGTCTGCCCAATAGGTGCGCACATTGGCATGGGCTTGGCGCAGCCATGCGGCAGCGGCAGCAAATTGCTCATCCGAAACATTGGTCCAATCGGTCACGCCCGTGGCCAAAAACGCCAACGCCCAGCTGTCATCGACAGTATCAGGCAAGGCAGTGCGGCCCGCAAAAGCGGGGTCTATGAACACGTTCAACGAGGCGACTTGTTCAGCGGTCACTTCTTCGGTGTTATAGGCAATGGCGGTATAGGCGTAATCGGTGGGAATATACCAAACGCCTGCATCATCTTTGAAATCGGCGCTGGCCAGAAAACGCGGTGCAATATTGGCAAATTCTGGGATACGCGAGACATCCCATGGCTCGATCAAGCCAGCATCGCGGTATTTGCGCACCATTTGGCTGCAAGGATGGGCCACGTCTGCCTTAAAGCCCGACGAGACTTTGGTAAAAGCTTCTTCTTCATCGCCGTAAAAGGCATAGGTCGGCATCTGGCCATGCTTGGCCACATAAGGCTCGATCAAAGACTGGTCTTCAAAGCCAGCCCAATCAAATACAATAAGATCGGTATCTGCCGCATAAGACATCGTGGCAAAGCCAAGGGCGATGCTGGATGTGGCGATAAGAAGGTTTTTATTCATGGTTTGCTCCGCTGTCGGTTGTCGATTGGCAGCCATCAAAGCCGTTATGGCCCTGAGAACATGGCCTCTAAAATGGCACTCTTGTCTGCGGATGCAAGGGGTAAGGCAGGTAGATTTGCGCGATTCAGCCAATTGGGGCCATTTTTTTGGCGAATTGGCATTGCTTTCGGTGCTGCGGCTTGTTTCACATATCTATGGGACTGGGGGGACAAGATGCGTGATCTGGATTTAAGTTTTGTGCGGGAACAATTTCCTGCTTTTGATGGCGGCAGCACGGGCGAATTTGCTTTTTTTGAAAATGCGGGCGGGTCTTTTCCCGCGCGCGCTGTGGTGGCGCGGTTGCACCGCTTTTATACCACGCGCAAGGTGCAGCCCTATGCCGCCTATCCCGCCAGCGCAGAGGGCGGGGCGGAAATGGACGAGGCCCGCGCGCGTCTTGCCGCCTTGATGAATATGCCCCCGCAAGAGCTGTCTTTTGGCCCATCGACCAGTGCCAATACTTTTGTGCTGGCCAATGCCGTGCGCCAATGGTTGCGCGATAAGAATGCTGCAATTGTGGTGACAAACCAAGACCACGAGGCCAATTCCGGCGTCTGGCGCCGCTTGGCGCACGAGGGGGTTGAGCTGCGTGAATGGGCCATTCACCCAGACACGGGGCGGCTGGAAATGTCCGATCTTTCGGCGCTGTTGCAAGATGGGCGTGTGGCCTTGGTGGCATTTCCCCATTGCAGCAATGTGGTGGCCGAAATCAATGATGTGCCCGCCATCTGCGCAATGGCCCGCGAACATGGCGCGCGCACGGTGGTGGATGGCGTCTCTTATGCGCCCCATGGTCTGCCCGATTTTGCGGCTTTGGGGGCGGATGTTTACTTGTTTTCGGCCTATAAAACCTATGGGCCCCATCAAGGGATTATGCTGCTGCGGCAAGCCTTTGCGCAAGAATTGCCCGCGCAAGGCCATTTTTTCAACGCTGACACCCTGTATAAACGCCTAACCCCAGCCGGCCCCGATCACGCACAAATTGCGGCCTGTGCGGGAATGGCGGATTATCTTGATGCGCTGCACGATCATCACTTCCCCGCCAATACTGATGCGGCGGCGCGTGGGCGGGCGGTGCATGATTTGATGCGGCGCGCCGAGATTGGCGTTATTGCGCCCTTGCTGGACTATTTGGCTGCACGCAATGATCTGCGCCTGATTGGCCCGCGCGATGTGGCTGCGCGTGCGCCCACCATCGCGGTGGCTTTGGATCGGGGCGGCGCAGAGGTGGCCGAAGCACTGGTGCAGCACAAAATTGCGGCATCTGGGGGAGATTTTTACGCCGTGCGCCCCTTGCAAGCGATGGGCGTCGATATGAGCAAGGGCGTCTTGCGCCTATCGGCGGTGCATTACACCTCATCCGACGATGTGGCCCGCGCCATTGCCGCGCTGGATAAATTGCTGCGCCCCGTTTGATGGCGCAGGTTTTCATGATCCAAGGCGGCGGGCCGCGCGTATCTTTCTCAAATGGTTAGGATTTGATGGAAGACGCGCCTTTGATCTTGTGGTTCCGCCGCGATTTGCGGCTGGATGACCACCCAATGCTACAGGCGGCGCTGCACAGTGGCAGGCCGATTATCCCCGTATTTATTTACGATCCCCAAACGGCGGTTTTGGGGGCCGCCCCCCGTTGGCGCTTGGGGCAGGGGCTAGAGGTCTTTGCCGCCGCTTTGGCCAAGCTGGGCAGCCGCTTGATCTTGCGCAGGGGCGATGCCCTTGGCTGTTTAACCGATCTTATCGCGCAAACGGGGGCGGCGGGGGTTTATTGGCAGCGCATGTATGATCCTGCCAGCACCGCGCGCGATGCCGCGATCAAGTCAGAGTTGCGCGCGCGCGGCCTTATCGCCCAAAGCCATGCCGGCGCATTGTTGATCGAGCCTTGGCTGGTGCAAACGGGGCAAGGTGGCCCTTATCGCGTCTATTCGCCGTTTTGGCGCGCCGTTTCGGGGCTTGATTTTGGGCCTGCTTTGCCCGCACCGACCCGGTTGCCCACCCCGCAAGCTTGGCCCGCCACGGATCGTCTGGCCGATTGGGGCATGGGCGCAGATATGCGGCGCGGCGCCGATATTGTGGCCCAGCATGCCTGTATTGGCGAGGTCAATGCGCTGGCGCGGCTGGACGAATTCATCGCGCGCAAAATCGATGCCTATAAAGAGGCGCGCGATTTTGTGGGGCAAGATGCCAGTTCGGGCCTGTCGGAAAACTTGGCTTGGGGCGAAATTGGCCCGCGCCGTATCTGGCACGCCAGCACCGCGCCTTTGCAATTGGGGGCACGCGGGGCTGAACATTTCCGCAAAGAACTGGTTTGGCGCGAATTTGCCTATCACTTGATGCACCACTTCCCCCATATTTTGCACCGCAATTGGCGCGAGGAATGGGACGATTTCCCTTGGGCGGGCGACAACCCGCGCGCCGAGGCGTGGCGGCGCGGCCAAACGGGCGAGCCTTTTGTCGATGCGGCCATGCGCGAGGTTTATGTGACGGGCCGGGTGCACAACCGCGCGAGGATGATTGTGGCCAGCTACTTGACCAAGCATTTGCTGACCGATTGGCGAATCGGGGCGGCGTGGTTTGCCGAGGTTTTGACCGATTTTGATCCCGCCAGTAATGCGATGGGCTGGCAATGGGTGGCGGGCTCGGGCCCCGATGCCGCGCCATATTTTCGGGTGTTCAACCCCTCTGGTCAGGCCGAGAAATTCGACTCAGATGGCAAGTATCGCCGCAAATGGATTGCCGAAGGGCAAAGCAAAGCGCCCAAAACGGCGCTGGATTTTTTTGACGCTGTGCCCCAAAGCTGGGGCTTAGATTCGCAGGGCAAATATCCTGCACCAATCGTCGATTTGGCGGCGGGGCGGGCAGGGGCCCTTGCGGCCTATAGCGCAAAAGGCAAAAAACCCGCTATCATGGGCGATGAAATTGAATAATGCACCTCTTTGTGCAAAGAGAAGAAAAGACTTGGGGGATTGAATGATACTGACCACAACACAGGGACAAAAAGACCTGCCGCGCTATTTTCATGCCGTTTATGGCGTGGCGCAAAAATTGGCGCGCGGGCGGCTGGATTTTGTGTTGCCCGATGGTCGCCGCTTTCGTATCGAAGGCGCGCAAGCAGGCCCTGCTGCGGAAATCATTATTCATGACAATGATATCTTCGCCCGCCTGATCCGCGAGGGTGATTTGGGCTTCTCTGAGGCTTATCTGGAAGGCGGCTGGTCTACCCCTGATTTGCAAGCCTTTATGGATTTGGTTCAAATAGGCAATAACACTGTCTACGATGGTTTTCCCGCCATGGCCTTGGTGCGCGCCTATGAGCGGCTGCGTTTTTGGCTGCAATCAAACACCAAAAAAGGCTCGCGCCGCAATATCGCCTATCATTATGATTTGGGGAACGATTTTTATCGGCTTTGGCTGGATGACAGCATGACCTACTCCTCGGCGATCTTTACCACAGGACAAGAAAACCTAGAGGCGGCGCAGCGCGCCAAATATGCCTCGATGGTGGATCAAATGGGCACAAAGGCGGGCGATCATGTCTTGGAAATCGGCTGCGGCTGGGGCGGCTTTGCCGAATATGCCGCCCGCGAGCGCGGGCTAAAGGTGACGGCATTGACCATCAGCCAAGCGCAATATGATTTCGCCGTTGCGCGAATCAAAGCAGCGGGGCTGGAAAATCAGGTGACAGTCAAGCTGCAAGATTACCGCGACGAGCGCGGAATTTATGACGGCATCGCCAGTATCGAAATGTTCGAAGCCGTGGGCGAGAAATACTGGCCCGTCTATTTTGACACCCTTCGCGCGCGCCTAAAACCGGGGGCATCGGCGACTTTGCAAATCATCACTGTGGCCGATAACCGCTTTAACTCTTATCGGAAAACTGTTGATTTTATTCAGAAATATATATTCCCTGGTGGAATGCTGCCTTCGTTGTCTGTGCTGCGTTCTCAGGTTGAACGCGCGGGGCTGACCTTTGCCCATTCCATCGAATTTGGCCCAAGCTATAGCCAAACACTGCGGCGCTGGAACGAAAACTTCAACCGTGTTTGGCCACAAGTGTCAAATATGGGCTTTGACGATCGGTTTCGCCGGATGTGGGAATATTACCTGACCTCTTGCGCAGGGGCCTTTGAGGGCGGGATCTGTGATGTCGTTCAGGTGACAGTGCGGCGGCCCTAAAGTCGCCGCCCGCCCGGATTATAGCGCCAGTTTAACCCAAGCCGCGTTCTTGGCCGATGAGCGCAGGCAGGCATCCACAAAGGCCACACCTTCCAGCCCTTCGCGCAGGCTTGGAAAAATGGTGGCACTGTCCATTGCCGCGCCCGTCCGACGCGCGATAATGGCGCGGGCCACTTCGGCATAGATATTTGCAAAACCTTCCAAATAGCCCTCTGGATGGCCAGATGGGATTCGGGTCATGCGCGCTGCTGCCTCTCCCGTGCCAGCCCCCCCGCGCGACAGACGATATTGCGGTGCGCCGAGCGGCGTTACCTGCAGGTAATTGGGATTTTCCTGTTCCCACGACAGCCCCGCCTTGGTGCCAAACACCCGCAAGCGCAACCCGTTTTCCAGCCCTGCAGCCACTTGGCTGCACCACAGCATACCGCGCGCGCCGCCCTGGTAGCGCAGCATCACATGGGCATTATCATCCACCCGCCGCCCCGCCACAAAAGATTGTAGATCTGCCGAAAGGCTGTCTAACGTCAGGCCCGTGACAAAATTGGCCAAGTTGAAGGCATGGGTGCCAATGTCGCCAGTGGCCCCCCCAGCGCCGCTGCGGGCAGGATCTGTGCGCCAGTCCGCCTGTTTTTGGCCTGTTTGCTCAATGGGTTCGGCCAGCCAATCTTGGGCATATTCCACTTGCACCAGACGAATATCCCCCAATTCTCCTGCCGCCACCATCGCCTGCGCCTGCCGAACCATCGGATAGCCCGTATAGTTATGCGTCAACGCAAAAATCACGCCAGAGTCAGAGGCGGCCTTGGCCAATTTCTTGGCCTCTGCCAGATTATGGGTCAGTGGTTTGTCGCAAATAACATGGATACCGCGTTTCAAGAATTGCAGCGCAACGGGGGCATGCATATGATTTGGGGTGACGATGGCCACCGCTTCGATCCCGTCTTTGCGGCGCGCTTCTTTGGCCGCCATATCGGCAAAGCTGGCATAGCTGCGCGCCACGCCCAAATCGGCGGCCGATGCGGCGGCGCGGTCTGGATCAGATGAAAAACTGCCCGCCACCAATTCATATTGATCATCGAGCCGGGCGGCGATGCGGTGAACGGCACCAATAAAGGCACCGCGCCCGCCGCCCACCATCCCCAAGCGGATGCGCGCGGCGCGGGCAACATGTGCGGCTGTAATGGCCATTTAACCCTCCAATCCTAGCATTT
>CAXNIF010000069.1:0-7683 GCA_964202345.1 Cypionkella sp. | reverse complement strand
AATCTCTTGCGCCCACACTACTGCAAAATCTGCGCCCTTTGGCCGAACGCGCCGCGGATAGCCCAATCGAGATGATGATCAACCCCGCCGTCCGCCCTGCTGTTGAGGCCATGTTGTCCCATACAAATGGCCCCGCCGTGCAGCTGATTGACGAGCCAAGCCTGGGCGAAGGCCAAGCATTTTTGCGCCTAGGACAAAGCGAAACTCGAATCGATTTGGACGGGGCGATTGCGGAAATCACCCAAGCCATCGCAAATTATTTCCAGCTTCCAGAAAGGATGCCCGATGAATGACACCCAAGAACAAAGCCCCTTTGCCCAAGTGCCCATCGAGGTGACAATTTCAGTCGGCAAGGCGCGCCCCATGGTCAAAGACCTGCTGCGATTGTCGCGCGATTCTGTCTTGCCTTTGGATCGGCGCGTCGATGACCCGGTCGAGCTCTATGTCGGGGACCGATTGATAGCGCGCGGCGAATTGCAAGAGTTGGACGGCGAAGGGTCGGGGCAATTGGCAGTGCGATTGACCGAAGTGGCCAATCTGCACGGCGGGATTTAGGATGGCGATACGGCTACGAGCGATGACATGCTGGTTTCTTGCAGCTTTTGTCATCGGAACCGCCGCCATCGCAGCGCCTGCGGCGGCGCAAGAGATTGCAATCAATTTTGGCGATGAGACCACACTTGCCTCGCGGTCTATTCAACTGCTGCTCCTGATCACGGTGCTCAGCTTGGTGCCTGGCCTTGCAGTGATGATCACCTGCTTTCCCTTTATCGTCACTGTCTTGTCAATCTTGCGCCAAGCGATTGGGCTACAACAATCCCCGCCAAATATGCTGATCATTTCATTGGCCCTATTCTTGACCTGGTTTGTCATGGATCCTGTCTTTACCGAGGCATGGACCCGCGGCGTTGTGCCACTGCAAGACGGGCAGATCGATATCGAATCTGCAATCCCTTTGGTTCTATCGCCGTTTCGCGCCTTTATGGCAGCGCGCTTGGATCCCGACACTTTCGCCGCGATGGCGGAACTGCGGCCACAGACCATAGCAACCGCCATCACCGACGCGCCCCTGTCATTGCTCGTGCCCTCGTTTATTCTATCTGAAATTCAACGCGCCTTTGAAATCGGCTTTGTGATTTTCCTGCCCTTTTTGATCATCGACCTTGTTGTTGCTGCAATATTGATGTCGATGGGCATGATGATGGTGCCCCCCGTCGTGGTGTCGCTACCCTTCAAATTGGCATTCTTCGTTGTGGCTGACGGCTGGTCGCTCATCGCCAGCGCCTTGGTGCGCAGCTATGTAACTTAGGATAGGCGCGCCCCAAAACTATCGATCACCAAGCGGCGATCAAAGAGGCCCAAAAAAATGCCTTGATGGCCGAATTTTTGCAAAGGGGCGCAATAGGGCAAAGGGGCCTCTCGATGGCCAAAGAAATTGCGGCGTAAGCTTTGTCGATTTGCGCCATAGGGCATCAATTTTCGGCCCTGGGCACTAAATCTTGGCCCATGCGGGATTAGTTTACAACGAATTCAGCATGCAATGCGCCAGCGGCGTTGATGCTTTTTAGAATGTCGATCATGTCATTGGGGGCCACACCCAAAGCGTTCAAACCTGCCACAACTTCTGACAGGGAGGTGCCGCCGGATATCTCTGCCAAACCAGTGCCCGGATCGGTGTCAATCCCCACAGTGCTTCGCGGCACAACAATCGTGTCGCCTTCGGAAAAGGGGTTGGGTTGCACGACCATGGGCTGTTCTTGGATGCGCAGGGTCAGATTGCCTTGGGCCACGGCAACTCTGCTTATGCGCACATCTTCCCCCATGACAATCGTGCCAGATCGTTGATCAACGACAACGCGGGCGCGGCGTTGGGGATCAACGGTGATGTTCTCTACTACTGCCAAGGCGCGGGCGGGCGATCCTTTTCCAGTGGCCTTAATATCTAAATTGACCGTCCCCGAATCCAACATCAAGGCTGCGCCCCGACCAAATTCTGCGTTGATAGCCGCCTCAATGCGCGACGCCGTCGTGAAATCAGGCTCGCGGAGTGCCAGACGCAAAGTCCGAAGAGAGGCAAAATCAAACTCAACTTCACGCTCCACCCGGCCGCCCGATGGGATAACGCCTGCCGTTGGCACGCCTTGCACGACGCGGGCGGCCTCACCTTCGGCCGAGATGCCGCCTGCGATAATTGCCCCTTGGGCAACAGCGTAGATTTTTCCATCTGCGCCATTCAGCGGGGTCATCACCAATGTGCCGCCCAAAAGACTTTTGGCATCACCAATAGCCGAGACGGTGACATCAATTTGTGACCCTGCTCGGGCAAAGGGGGGCAATGCCGCTGTGACAAAAACGGCAGCCACATTCTTGGGCCGCAAATCTTCACCCGCAACATTGACGCCCAATCTCTCAAGGAGATTGGCCATCATTTCCTCGGTAAATGGTGCGTTACGCAGCCCATCGCCTGTGCCGTTTAGACCGACAACCAAACCATATCCAACAAGATCATTGGCGCGCACACCGTCAAATTCCACAAGATCTTTGATCCGAATTGGCTCACCGAAAACGGGCGCGGCACCCAAGAAAAAGAGCGCCCAAAATAGGGGGATGATTTTGCGCATCACAGATAATCCATCAAGGTTAGACGCGACATGCGCGCGGTCATTGTGTAAATTTTTTCCAACTGAGACTGGGTATCTTGTAGTTTCGATGCGGCCTCATAGGCATCGACCAGGGTGATATCATTGCGCACAATTTCAAGGCTGGTCACTTCGGCACTGTTGCGGCTTGCCGCCGCTTGAACTTGGGCCTCGATAGCACCCAGTCGTCCCGTCAGATAAGCGCGATCTGTGTTGCTTTGTAACAGGCTTAGCCCCGCGCGATTTGCCATTTCTTGACGCGCCGCTGGCTGGCCGGCCAGAAGGCCCCGATCCAATAAGGCGGCCATGGTGAGGCCTTTCAGGGTGGCCTTGATGGCGGGATCAAGGGCGGTGATGTTCATATTGGCCTCTTCGCCCAGCGCCACCGATACGGGGGCCAAAGGCGCCCCCCCTTGGTAGACATCGCTGGCAAAACCGGTCGGGCTGTCAAACCAATTTCCCAGCGCGGTTTCGATATCGGAAACATTCGTCATGCCAGCTATGATCCCTTCGGCGGCATTTAATAGCGCATTCGCATCGCGAATCGCTGGCGAAGAGGTTGCATTTCCGGCAAAAATTGAACGATCGCCAAAGCGGGTGTTCAAGGCCGATACGGTGGTTTCAAGATTTGACCTGGCGGTCGCGCCAGCGGCGGCCACCCGCGTTTCAGAAACCCCAGTACTGACGCCAATCAAAAACTCGGCAAGATTGGAGGACAAGTCATGCACGGTGTTCAGCGCCGTTTGCATCGCCCCCATGACCAAAAGCTGCTCTCGTGCGAGGGTTTGATACCCGCCCAGACGCGAAATGCTGGCATCAAGCCCTGCCAAAGGCACCACATCGCCGCGCACCTTGGCTGTGATGTCGCGCGACTGGCCAGAAACCACCTCTTTTTGCAGGTGATTCATTTCTGCCTTTGTCGTCACATTTTGCCGACGTAGATGAAACGAATGTGCAAGATCGCCAAAAGACATGGATGACATATCAGAATCCCAACAGAGTTTCGATCATTTCAGAGGCCGCCTTCATCACGCGGGCATTGGCGGCATAGGATTGTTCGATCAATAAAAGGCTTTGCATTTCTTGGTCAGTATCCACACCGCCCGCGAGTTCAATGCCGCGCAAATGGTCAAAGCGTGCCTTGGCAAAAGCCGTCTCGCTTTGGGCGGTTAGGCGCGTGGCGGCAATGCCCGACACCATATCGGCGACCAAAGTGTCATAACTGCGCGTGCCCGCCGAAAACGCGCCCGAAACCGGGCTGCGCTGCGCGGTGAGTGTTTTGGCCAAGGCATTTAACAAGCTGGCATCGCCAATTCTGCCTTGGGCGCTGGCCCCCAAACCATCGCGCAGCCGCCAAAGTTGTCCCCCGTCAGCGGGATCGGCGGCAGGGTTCAGGCGCAATCGTTGGGCAAGGCCCAACTCATCGGCGGGGTCAAACGCATTGCCCAAATCCGTGAAAAGGCCCGCAGCCCCTACCGTTAAAGTCGGATCTACCGCAGGATCAGCAAATCTCTCCACCAAATCGCGGGCGATTGCGTCTAGTTTAATCTGCATGTTGGGGGCAAGAACGTCGCGCAACGCAAAATGCGCGGCCAAGGTGCCGCCCGAAATCATGCCGCCCTCCACCTCAGTTGTGATGCTTTGCCCGTTGATCCTTAACCCAGACAAGGCGCCGCTGGCCAAAGACATTTCAGGGGTAATGACGCCCACGGGTGTAAATTCGATGACCGAGGCAGTGCCATCAAGCAGCATCGCCCCGCCCGTTGTAAACAGGGCAATTTTGCCACCGTCGCGTGGCACCTCGCGAAGGGGAACTATTTCTGAGATTGAATCGATCACCTGCTGACGTTGATCCATTAATCCCGAGGCATCGCGTCCCGTGCCAACATGGGCCAGAACCTTGGTGTTGAGATCGGCAACTTGCGCCAGCGCTTTGTTTAGGCGCGCCACCTCATCTTCAATGAGATCATCGGCACGGGCGCGCTGGGTTTGCACTTCGGTTGCCGCACTGCCGATTTGCCCCATAAGATTTTTGGCCGATTGCATGACAGCATTCAGCCGCGCCTCACTATCGGGGCGTGACGTTGCTTCGATCAAGGCGCGTTCAAAAGCTGATATCCGCGCATTTATGGAAACCGCGCTATCTGGCGTGCCAACCGCCGTTTCGATCCTTTGGAAAAAATCGCTGGCAATCAGGCGCCCATTGGCCCCGGCGCTGGCGAGCCTGCGGTCAGAAATTGCGACAGGATCGCTGTGGCGCGTGACGCCGGCGACGCGCACACCTTGCGACGTCGCCCCCAACTCACGCACCACAACCTGCATTTCGCGGCGCCCGTAACCATCGGTTTGGGCATTGGCAATGTTGTTGGACACCACCTCTGCACCGCGAGCCGTGGTCGATAGGCCCGATAGGGCCGCATGCATTGCCCCTGAAATAGACATTTATTTGCCTAACGTTTGATATTGGTCGTTTCTTGCAGCATTTCATCGACCGTTTGGATGACCTTGGCATTGGACGAATAGGCCCGCTGAGTCTGAATCAAATTGGTCAATTCGCCCGCAACATCCGTTGTTGAGCCTTCGCGCGCATAGCCGACAACAGCACCCGTCGGCCCATCGCCAGCATCCCATAAGAAGAACGACCCAGAGGTCGGGGATACCTGATAGGCTTGGTTGTTCAGTGCCTTCAGCCCGTTCAAATTGGGGACATCAACCAAAGGAATTTGATACAGCCTGCGGGTAAAGCCCGTGTCATAAGTGGCGTTAAGATAGCCGTCTTCATCCACCTCTACCACGGTCAGATTACCCACAGGCGAGCCGTCTTTGGTGATGGTGGTGGGTGCAAAACTATCGGAAAGTTGCGTCAGCCCATTGGGATCACCCAATTTACCTATCACCACTGTCAGCGGGCCACCTGCAACCGTCAGGGCAAGTTCACCCGTTGTGGCGTTATACGGGCCACCAGAGATGGCCGTGACATTGGCTAAAGTACCGCCATTGCCGCGTGTGTCATCAAAGGTCAGCGTATATTCGCCGACCAAAGCATTGCCTTGCGCCGAATCGCGAATTTGCAGGTTCCACTGGTTGGACGTGCCCGTGGCAGGCACCGATGGGGTGAATGTGACGGAAAGCGCCTCTGACGTGCCAAGATTTCCAAAATATTCGACCGAGAGCGGCAATGCGGTGCCGCTGGCACCCGCCTCGGTCGCGGTCGCGGGCAGATTGACACCCAGCCGCAAAAGTGTTGTTGGATCGCCCGCCTGCTGATTTGTGTTGACCACCACAGGGGTCAGGCCAGCGATGGTGTCGCGCGGCAGTACGGGAATACTGCCATCGGCATTGGCGGCCCAGCCCAACAGCACCAGCCCCGAAGCCGTGCGCAAAACACCATTTGAGTCCGGATTAAAACTGCCCGTTGTGGTCATCATTAAGGCGCGGTCAGCAATCCCTTCCCCAATGCCGACGGCAGATGTCACAGGAAACATACCCCGCCCCGATACGGCCAAATCCAAGGCGTTCGACGTGGACACCAAGGCACCGCGTTCATCCACAAGGCGGGTGGAGTTGGCGCGCACCCCACCCGCGGAATAGACACCCGATCCCGGATTGGGGGTAATGACCATGGTTTCAAAACTGGTCATCGCCCGCTTATAGCCATAGGTGGCAGAGTTTGCGATGTTATCGGAAATTGTGGCAAGGCGAGTGGCATTGGCATTCAGCCCTGCAACCCCCGAACTAAGCGAGGAGGAAATCGTCATCTATTGCGCCTTTCTGCAGCAAATCTTCTGCAACAGGATTGGCATGTTTGCTGTTAACATCCCCCTAACAGCTAAAATCTAATGTATTTCACCGGTCTTTACGCAGCAAAATGACCTCGATCCGATTGTTTCGAATTGCCGATGGATCATCCGTGACGGGTTTGCGGTCGGCATGGCCGGTCACCCGCGCGATACGCTCCGGGGGCATCGTCGCCTCTTCCAGCAAAAGCCGCATCCTATGCGCCCGCGCGGTGGTCAAATCCCATGCGGGGTTTTCGATCAGCGTCACTGGAAAGGTTTGGATATGACCATTTATCGCAAGATCATTCGTCGAAATGGCAAAAACATCGGCAAGCAGCGCGGCAATCTGGCGGGTGTTTTCACTGGGATTTGCGGTTTGCCCGTCAAACAAGGGCGCATCGGGCAAGTCGAACAATTCGACAATAAGCCCTTCATCGGTCACACGGGTGACAACATGGCGCATCAACCGCTCCATCGTCATTGATTCGCCGCCCCGCTTGGACAGTTGTTCGGACATCTGGGAAAATGCCGATTGTTCGGCTGCCGCGTCCTGTGCGTCACCTTTGCCGTCTTTTCCGCCTTGTTGGGCGTCTTCGCTGGGTTCCCCATCGGGCTGGCCAGTGCCATTTTTGGCCAAGGCTTGCTCTGAAAAGATTGAATCCCCCCCAAAGGCACCATCGCCACCACCAGAGACGCGGGCCATAGGAATGGATGGGTTAAAGTAATCGGCAATGCCTTTGCGTTGCTTTTCCGTTGTGGCATTCAAAAGCCACATCAACATAAAAAAGGCCATCATCGCCGTCACAAAGTCGGCATAGGCAACCTTCCAAGCGCCGCCATGATGCCCGCCGCCCTGAATGACCTTTTTGCGCTTGATGATGATGGGCGCAGAATTGTCTTGCTTTGCCATAGAGCCACCCTTGTTAACCCAAGGGCTATAGTGACGCGCAAGCGTTAGCGCCGCGTTAAAGGGGAAAATTTAGGGAAATTCATCTAAATTTGTCCCTAAGATCCTCTCCCCGCCCGATTGTTGGGCGGATCGCCGCAACCGCAAATCTGGCTAGAAATGTCATGATCGCTCAACAAAAAAGGGTCGCCCTGTGGCGACCCTTTCCAGAAATCAACGCATATCGTTTAGCCGTTCACGATGTCTTTCAGGCTTTTTGCAATCGAGAACTTCACAGATTTATCTGCGGCTTTGGTCATTGTTTCCCCCGTGGCAGGGTTGCGCACTTGGCGCTCGGGACGGGCGCGGCAGGCCATTT
>CAXNIF010000068.1:0-7684 GCA_964202345.1 Cypionkella sp. | reverse complement strand
CGGCCACAATGGCATCCAGCGCGGGCTGATAGCCAGACGGGTCGCACCGATCCGCCCTCGGCGGGTCGATGATGTAAATCCCCGCATCATATCCCGCCAGCATGGAGGTAAAGACATCCGTGGTGCGCGGCCCATCCCCCCAGATAAAGGTGTGATAATCCAATGGGTTAGAAATGGTGACAATCGGCCCCAGCACCTGCGCCAGATGGGAATGAATGGCAGGCGGCACGGGGGGAAACTCAATGCCAAAGGGCGCGGCCAAATCAGCGACCAAACCCGCTTCGCCCCCCGAACAGGACAGCGAACAAATGCGCTGGCCCATCTGCGGCCCATGCGCGTGGAAAATCTTGAGCGTTTCAATCAATTCAGCAGGGCTGTTCACCTCGGCCACGCCAATTTGGCGCAAAAAGGCCGAACTTGCAGCGCCGCCCCCTGCCAAAGATGCCGTATGCGACGCGGCGGCTGTGCGCGACATTTCTGTCTTGCCCGATTTGATCGCCACAATCCCCTTGCCCGCCGCCCGTGCCGCCTGTGCCAGCGCGGCGAAACCCGCCGCATCGTCAATGCCCTCAATATAAAGCCCCAGCGCCGTGACGCGCGGATCATCCAGCAGGGCCCCCGCCAAATCTGCCAAACCAACCATAGCGGCATTGCCCAGACAGGCGACATAGGCCACCGGCAGGGCGCGCTTTTGCATGCCCAAATTGATGACAATATTGGACGATTGGCTGACCAGCGCCACGCCGCGTTCGACGGGAATACCGCCATGTTGATCGGGCCAAAGCAGCGCGCCGTCCAGATAATTGATAACGCCATAGCAATTGGGCCCAAGAATGGGCATCGCGCCCGCCGCTGCGACCAAATCCGCCTGAAGCTGCGGCTCGCCCGCTTCCGTCCAGCCCGAGGCAAAGCAAATCGCCCCGCCTGCCCCCATCGCCGATAGCTCGCGCACCACGTCAATGGTGGCAAAGCGGTTCACGCCGATAAACGTCGCATCGGGGGCATGGGGTAAATCGGCCAAACTGGCATAGGCGCGAAGCCCGCCGATCTGAGATTTGGTGGGGTGAACCGGCCAAATGGTGCCGTCAAAACCCATCTTTTGGCACTGTTCAATCACATTCAGCGCCCAACCTGCGCCAAGAACGGCAATGGATTTAGGGCGCAACAAACGAGAGAGATCAGCCATGATGCACCGCCCATAGGGGGGCGCTCGCGCCCCCATCGCGCAAGCAAGCTTTCGCGATTCCCCCTGAGGATATTTTCAAAGAGAAGAAAAGCCGCGGCGCAAACCCTGCCCCAGCGCGGTGAGGCAGGGTCGCTTCTCCTCTTACGGCCATCGGCTTCCCAGCCTGTTCCGTGGCATGTTTATGGCCCATCAAGGTTAACATTTCGTTTCTTCTCTTTTTAAATATCCTCAGGGGGTGAGCGCGCAGCGCGAGGGGGCGCGAGCGCCCCCTATCCGCCCACCGAACGCAGCAATTCGCGGCTGATGATATGGCGCTGGATTTCCGACGTGCCTTCCCAGATGCGTTCGACACGGGCATCGCGCCAAATGCGTTCCAAGGGCAGATCATCCATCAGCCCCATGCCGCCGTGAATCTGGATGGCCTCATCGGCGATCATCGCCAGCACTTCGCTGGCCTTTAGTTTTGCCATGGCCATATCGCCGTCGGTCACAGTGCCTGCGTCATATTTCCAGGCCGCTTCGCGTGTCAGCAATTCGGCGGCTTTTAGTTCGGTGGCCATATCGGCCAATTTGAAAGACACGCCCTGAAATTTGCCGATTTGTTGGCCAAATTGTTTGCGCTCGGCGGCATAGGCAATGGCCAGTGCCAGCGCGCGGTCGGCGCGGCCAAGGCAGGTGGAAGCGACTTGCAAGCGCGTGGCCCCCAGCCATTTGCCCGCCACGTCAAAGCCCTTATGCAGCTCGCCCAGCACATTTTCTGCGGGGATGCGGCAATCGTCAAATTCCAATATGCAATTGGTATAGCCGCGATGCGAGACGTTTTTATATCCGTCGCGCACCGAAAAGCCTTTGGTGCCTTTGTCCACAAAAAATGCAGTGATCAGCTTTTTTGGCCCGCGCGGGGTGTCCTCTTCGCCCGTGGCCATGAAGGCGATGGTAAAGCCCGCAATATCGGCGTGGCTGATGAAATGTTTGGTGCCATTCAAAATGAAATCGCCGCCGTCCGCACGGGCCGATGCTTTCATGCCGCGCAGATCAGACCCTGCGCCAGGTTCGGTCATTGCCAAGCAATCCCAGGTTTCGCCGCGGATACAGGGCATCAAATAGCGCTCGCGCTGGGCGGCATTGCCGGCCAGCAAAATATTCGAAGGGCGCGCCACGCAGGTCCAATGCAGCGCGTAATTCGCGCGGCCCAGTTCTTTTTCATACAAAAGCCATGCCAGCGTATCCAGCCCCGCGCCGCCCACATCCACGGGCATATTGGCTGCATAAAGCCCAGCTTCCATGGCCTTTTTCTGCACATCTTTGATGATTTCCATCGGCAGATGGCCTGTGCGTTCGACAAGGGCTTCGTGCGGATAAAGCTCTGTTTCCACAAAGGCGCGGGTGGTATCGGCGATCATTTGCTGTTCGCCCGTGAGGCCAAAATTCATGCTACACCTGTGGGTCTGGGTTGATGGTGAAACCGTCGATGGTCAGTGCTTGTCCTGATATCAGTCTTGCGCCATCAGAGGCAAGAAACACTGCCATATTGGCGACGTCAATCGGATCGACAAGGCTGCGCAAAGCGGTGCCCGATTCGTAGCCTGCGCGCACGGCCAGCGGGGTCATGCCCTTGGCGGCGGCCTCATCGGCAAAGACGCGGTCAATGCGCGGGCCATTGACCGAGCCGGGCAGAATGGCATTGGCGCGGATACCTTGGGGGCCAAGTTCCATCGCCAAGGTTTTCATCAGCCCAATCACCGCCCATTTGGCCGCGGCATAGGGGCTGCGATAGGGAAAGCCGTAAATCCCCGCCGTCGAGGAGGTGAACAAAACGCAAGCCCCGCGCGAGAGCAGCGGGATTGTATGTTTCGCGGTCAAAAAGGCGCCGTCAAGATTGACCGCCAAGCAGTCGCGCCAACCGTCCAGCGGCATTTCGGCAATGCTGGCGGTGGGCCCTTTGATCCCTGCATTAGCGCAAACCACATCCAGCGCGCCCCATTCAGCGCCAATTTGCGCGGCAAGCGATTGCATATCGGATTCGCGGCTGGCATCTGCGCGGCTGGCGCGGTGGGGGCTGGCGGCCACGGCGGCGGGGTCGATATCGGTTACCCAAACGCGGTAGCCTGCCGCCGCAAAGGCATCGGCCATAACTGCGCCTATGCCATTTGCGCCCGCGGTGATGAGAACGGATTTCACTTTTTCTGCCCCACGGCGCGGCCCGCGCTGTCTGGCAGGGGCAGGGCGGCATGAGCCTTGGCCAGCGGCATCAGGCGCTCCAAAACTTCGGGGGCGGCGGGGCAGGTTTTGCCCGCATTCATATCGACATGCAGGCACATCTGTTCGATTGTGGCCACCACGTCCGCGCCGCGCATGATCCGCACAAAGACGCGCAGGCGTTTTTCATCCGCCGATAGGATTTGCAGCGTGCAGGTCAGCCGGTCGCCCAGCTTGGCCTCGCCCAGATGCATGATATGGGTTTCGGCGGAATAATAGCTGTTCCCGCCCGCGACATAGTCCATCCCCGCGCCAATCAGCCGCAAGAAATTGTCCACGGCTTCGGAATTGGCAAAGAGATAGCGGCTTTCGGTCATATGGCCGTTGTAATCAATCCAAGAGGGCAACACCTGCAAATGCGCCATAACCAAGGGTTCCGACTTTGGTCCCGTGTCCAATGCCGCATGAAAAGCGGCGGCGCGGGCGGTGTCATGATCGCGCAAGACTTTGCCCGCGCCCCAATTACGGTCTTTCAAAGTGCGCAGAAAGCCCACAAGATTCTGGTCGCGGATGCGTTCCAATTCGCGGATCGAATACATGCCCGATTGGGCGTCTGATTGGCTGGCGACCAAATCGACCAGCTCTTCGTTGAACTCTGGCACGTCCATCAATTTGGTCCATGGCCATTTCAGCGCTGGGCCAAATTGCGCCATAAAGTGGCGCATGCCCGCCTCACCCCCCGCGATGCGGTAGGTCTCGAACAGGCCCATTTGCCCCCAGCGCAGGCCAAAGCCCATGCGGATCGCCTCGTCAATTTCGGCGGTGGTGGCGATGCCGTCTTTCAGCATCCACAGCGCCTCGCGCCAGACGGCTTCTAAGAAGCGATTGCCAATAAAGGCGTCGATTTCGTGGCGGATCACCAGCGGGAACATCCCGATGTCTTTCATGATCTGGACGGTGCGTTCCACCACCTCGGGCGGGTTGGCGGCGCTGCCCGAGATTTCGGAAAGGGGCAAAAGGTAAACTGGGTTGAAAGGGTGGGCGACGATGATATTGGCGGGGTTTGGCGCGCCTGCTTGCAGGTCGGTCGCTTTGAACCCCGAAGTCGAAGACCCGATCAGCACACCTGGATTGGCCTGTTGCAGCTGCGCATAAACGCGCTGTTTCAGCTCGATGCGCTCCGAGACGGATTCCTGCACATATTCCGCGCCCTCCACCGCCTCGCCAATGGTGCCGTGAAAGGTGAGTTTCCCCTCTGGCGGCATGGGCACATCCGAAAGGGCGGGCAGGGCAAGGCGGGCGTTGGCCATGACGGCGGCAATTTTGCGTTCCGCCTCTGGGTCGGGGTCAAAAACGCCCACATCCCAGCCGTTCAGCAAAAACCGCGCGGCCCAGCCGCCGCCAATCACACCGCCGCCGATTATTGCTGCTTTGCGTGTCATATCCTGCCCCTAATGTTTAACCCATTCTAACTGGGCCGTGTCATAACCATTCGCCGCCAGTGCCTGTAGCGCGCGATCCGTGTCGGCTTTGCCAAGGCGCGGTTTGCGCGCCAATATCCAACCAAAACCGCCCTTGGGCGCGCCGACAACGGCCATGGAATAATCGGATTTCAAATCCAAAACCCAGTAATCCCCCGCCGCGATGCTGCCCAGCCACGGCACGAAAGTGACCTTCAGCTTTGCTGTATCTACCACCCAAGCCTTACCTTCTATGGCCTCAGTTGCGCCGTCTTTGGTGCAAGAGTTCACCACAGAAATATCGCCATCCTCGCGCAGGCCATAGGTGGCGGTGACATTGGTGCAGCCCGCCTCAAACCGGTTGGGAAAGCGGGCGATTTCATACCACGTGCCTGCATAGCGGTTCAAATCCACCGCATCCACGGTTTGCATTTGCACAGATGCATCGCGCACCTGCGCCTGGGCGGCAAGCGGCAACGCCAAAAGGGCTGCAAGAAGGGTGGATAGTAGCTTCATGGTTTACCTCGGCAGGGGCGCGCGTTTTTCCAATTTCAACTTCGCGCGCACCTCGGCAGGGGTAATCACCCGCGCGCCAAGGTTGGAAATGACGCTGACCGCCCGTTCGACCAATTGTGCATTGGTGGCCAGCACGCCTTTGTCGAGCCAAAGGTTATCTTCCAGTCCCACGCGCACATTGCCGCCTGCAAGGACAGAAGCCGCGACATAGGGCATTTGGTTGCGGCCAATGGAAAACGCGCTCCAATGCCAATGTTGCGGCACATTATTCACCATCGCCAGAAAGGTATTCAGATCATCTGGCGCGCCCCATGGCACGCCCATGCACAATTGCACCAGCACGGGGTCGGGGATGATTCCTTCGGTGGCCAGTTGTTTGGCAAACCACAAATGGCCAGTGTCAAAGGCTTCGATTTCGATGCGCACCCCCGATTTTACCATCCGCGCGGCCATGTCGCGCAGCATGCCCGGCGTGTTGACCATCACATAATCGGCCTCGTTGAAATTCATCGTGCCGCAATCCAGCGTGCAAATTTCGGGGCGGCATTCGACGACATGGGCCACGCGCTCTGCCGCGCCGGCCATGTCGGATTTCGCGCTCATCTGGCCCATCGATTCGGTGCCGTCAAACAGCAAATCGCCGCCCATCCCCGCCGTTAGGTTCAAGACGACATCGGTGCCAGAATCGCGAATACGCTCGGTCAATTCGCGGTATAGGGCGGGGTCGCGCGCAGGCTTGCCCGTTTCTGGATCGCGCACATGGCAATGCACCACAGCCGCCCCCGCCTTTGCGGCGTCAATCGCCGAAGCGGCAATCTGCGCGGGGCTGCGCGGCACATGGGGCGATTTATCTTGGGTGCTGCCTGACCCCGTGACGGCGCAGGTGATAAAGACATCGCGATTCATGGCAAGTGGCATAGGGTCATCCTTTTTTTCATCAAACTAGGCTTTGGCGCAACGCTGGCTGTTCCAATTACGAAGCGAAATGACGCAAAAGCGCAAGTTGCTGCCTTCATATCTGGCCAAATTTCTGGGCAGATGGGCTTTGGCCTTATCGTTCAAGTGCGCCCTTGCCAGCCAAGATTTTTCCGCGCGCTTTGGCGATGCGGGCAAAGCGCGTGGCAGGCACTTTGGTGCTGGTCAGATGAAAGGCCCAAGATTTCTGTCGCCCTGGGGTCAGGGCATGAAAGGCATCGGCCAGATCAGGGTCGCTGTCCAGCGCTTCGATCAACTCAGGGGGCAATTCCACCTCGCGCGGGGGAAGCTGCGGCACAATCCCCGCTTGGGCATAGGACATGGCCTCGCGCAGATAGGACAAAATCAGATCGGCTTTGGCGGCGACCTGGTCATTGCTGCGAAAGCAGAGCATATCGGGATGGCGGGTGTTCGCCCCCTGTTTTTCCAGCGCGCCCTCGGGGTCTTGCATTAAGGAGGCGTGAAAAAAATTCAGGCGAAAATCGCCGCGATTCGCCCCGATGATGGCCACATTGCGCCCAGCATGCATGTAGCACGGATGCCCCCATTTTGCGGTTTCTGTGAGGCCTGCTTTGCGGCACAAATCGCGCAAATCGGCCAGACCTTGCGCCCAAATCTGCGCCGAACAATCGGCGCTGGCAAAGCGATCACAGCGCCCGCAGCCACGGGCGAAATAATCGGCAACATCGGTAATCATGGCGCGTTCCATATTAAACCTCTTGCAATCCGCGCCCTTTCAAGAGCGGCTCGACCCCCGGCATTTTGCCGCGAAACTTGGTATAAAGAACATCCGCTGCCTCGCTGCCGCCCGCTGAGAGGATGTATTTTTCCAGCCGCGCCGCAGTGGCGGGATCAAACACATCGCCCGCCTCGATAAAGGCGGCAAAAGCATCGGCGTCCATCACCTCTGACCACATATAGCTGTAATAGCCCGCCGCATAGCCATCGCCCGAAAAGACATGGGCGAAATGGGGCGTGGCATGGCGCATGGTGATGGCTTGGGGCATGCCCAAAGCCTCCAAGACTTGCGATTGCATCTGCATGGGGTCGGCAGGGGGGGCGCCTTCGTGAAAGGCCAAATCAACCATGGCAGAGGCGATGAATTCCGTGGTGGCAAAGCCTTGGTCATAACTGCCCGCTGCCAAAAGGCGTTGGATCATATCGGCGGGCATGGGGGCCTGGGTTTCGACATGGCGGGCGTGTTTTTCCAAAACCTGCGGCACATCCAGCCAATGTTCATAAAGCTGGCTGGGCAGTTCCACAAAATCGCGCGCCACCGACGTGCCAGAAATAAACCCATAGGTCACATTCGACAGCATTTGATGCAGCGCATGGCCAAATTCGTGAA
>CAXNIF010000067.1:0-7697 GCA_964202345.1 Cypionkella sp. | reverse complement strand
AAATTTGGCGCCACAGTTGACTTGGTCGATGAGGACAGCGGCGAAGAAAAAACCTTTCAAATCGTCGGTGAAAGCGAAGCCGACATTGAAAAGAATTTGCTGAACATTCGATCACCCTTGGCGCGGGCGCTGATTGGCAAAGACAAGGGCGACAGTGTCGATGTTGTCACGCCCGGCGGTAAGCGCAGTTATGAAATTCTGGCGATCAGGTATCAATAGGCAGCAAATGAACTGCGTGGGCTGGGAAATTGACGACATGGCAAAGTTAGGCCAACTGACATGAAACAGGTCAAACGGCGCCCCTTGGATTTGGGCCAATACCCAAGGCGTCTGCGCACAAAGCCACTTGCCTATATGGCAGAATGGGTGGCGGGCCTTTTGGCCGTGCTATGGCTGCTGGCCGTGATCAGTTATGTTTTGGCCCTGCCAGCCGTGGACAGCCCAGCGACATCGTCCATGCTGACGATAGTTGTCGTGTTTTTTCCGATCACCTTGATCTTTGGCGTTTTGATTACCTTGCGTTCGGTGCGTGCCCTGCGTGCCGAAGCTGCGCGACTGCAAGCTTCGGTTGACGCGATGCGCAAGGCTTTCTTGGCGGGCCCCGGCCTGAGCGATCTATTGGCGCAGCCCAATGTGACACGAAAATTGGACGAAATTGCCGAACAAACTTTGCAAACCCAAACGGTGCTGACCAGCATGATGGCATCGGGCAAGTCCGCGCCCCGCGCCGCGCGCGCTGGCGCGGTGGGGCTTGGCACTGCGGCGGGGCAGATCAATTCAGAACCCCGCCCCGAAGAGCCGCCCCTTGCGCTGGGCCAGCCCCTACAAGAGGCTGGCGCGCCCTTGTCGGTCGAGGATTTTATCCGCGCGATGAACTTTCCCGATGGGCCAGATGATACGGCGGGTTTTGCCGCCATGCGGGCGGCTTTGGGCAATCGCGATATCGCAAAATTGATTCGAGCCGCCCAAAATGTTCTAAAGCTGCTGGCGCAAGACGGGATTTACATGGACGAGCTCAAGCATGATCCCGCCCCGCCAGACCCTTGGCGGGGGTTTGCCAAGGGAAAGCGTGGTCAAGAAGTCTCGGCCCTGGGCAGGGTGAGAGACCGCACGGCTTTGGCGCTAAGCGTCGGGCGTTTGCGCAATGATCCCGTTTTTCGTGATGCCGCGCATCATTTTTTACGTGCCTTTGACCGCTGCCTTGTCGCGTTTGAGCCCAATGCGGATGACGCCGATCTGATTGATCTTGCCAAAACCAGATCGGCCCGGGCCTTTATGCTATTGGGGCGCGTTCTTGGCACCTTTGATTAGGGTCTTTACCCTAAATTCGGGCCAATTGATCCCTGATCGCGCGGCAGATCGCAGCGCATGCGCAGCACATGGCCAAAACCCATCACCATCGACAGGGGGCCAATAGTGCGCACGGACTGTACATAAAAACCGCCCCGCTCGTAAAATGCGCGCGCGCGCGGGTTATTCCCTGTCACGTCCAATTGCAAAGTATCAAACCCGCTCAATTTGGCATGCTCGCGCAGCTTTGCCAAAAGGGCGCTGCCAATTCCTTTGCCGCGCTCGGCGGGGGCCACGGAAAACCCATCGATCATCAAAGCGCCCTTGGCAGGCGGCGGCCCTCCGATCCATTGCAAGACAGGCAGGCTCCACAACGCACGCGCTTTTCCGAAACTGGCGCGAAACTGTTGGGCAGAGCCACCCGCGAAATTGCCCTTTCCACTTTGAAAGCCGATAATCCCAACCAAAGCCGTGCCGCGCTGCGCCGCAAAGCAATGATCCAGTTGCATCACCCTTTCAAAATGCGCGCAGGCGCGCGGCGCAGGTCCCAGAATGGGCTGCAATTTATCGCCAAAGGCCTGCCAATACAGGGTCGCCGCCGCGCTGCGCTGTTGTTCGGGTAGGCCAAATGAGATGGACAAGCTCATAGCTTGGCGGCCAATTCTGCGGCAAAGCCTGCCCCCAAAATCCATCCCTCCTCGACGGCAGCGGGATCGGGTAGGGCCAATATCTGCGCCATAATCTGGGGGGGCTGGCCAATGAGGGCGCGGGCCAAAAACTGCACTTGCACGTCATCTTTGATCGCCGCCGCGCCAAGCTGCGCCATATGGTGGGCGATTTTCTCCGCCAAAAGTGATGGGTATACCTCGGCCAAAACCACGGGCGAAAGATCGCTGTCAAAGGGCCAAACGCTGACACCTTGCATCTGGGCCAAGCGATGGATCATCGGCAAACCCATCAAGCTTTGCGATCCGACAGACCCCGTTGTGAACAGCTTCCACACAGGTTGGGCGGCGGGGATGGCGCGTTCGATCATGCGCCTTTCGGCGAAGGGCAGGGCAGTGTAATCTACGTGTTTGCGCGGCGATAAATGCGGGTTTTGCGCGCCCGCGGGACAGCCCCAAAACGGGCCATTGCCAAATCGGGCGTTGATGGCGCTGGCCACGGCAAAACGATTGTTGGCATTGTCATCCTTATCCGTCACGACATGGGCCAAATAGGCCCAGACGGCGCGCGCCGTTGCTTGCCCCGTCAAGGCGCGGGCAAATCCAGCGGGATAGCCAAAGGGAAAATCACAGCCAATCAACAGGCGCTGACCTGCGCGCTGCGCAGCTAAGATCGCACAAGTTAGATAGGTTTCGGCGCTGGCCCGCGTGCGTAGATAGTGGCAGGTCTGCGCCGTTAAGGAATGATCTGCAATCCAAATTGCATCGGCGCTGGGGCGGCGGGGTGAAGGTTTGCTGGCCGCCGACCAATCCACAATGATGACCCGATCAAACATCCCCATCGGCCGCTCGCTGCACAGGCCTAAGGTCCAGTTCAGCCGCGATGAAATCGGCCACTTGCGCCGTATTGTTCAGATCCAGTTGTGGCACAGCCAGCGCAGGCAAGGCGTCATCGCTGGCCACGGCGCGAATGGTGGGGTCTTCGGGGGCCATCAAGTCATGCCCCGCCGCGCGCCGCCACACTTCGATTTTGGGGTGCAGATCGCGCTTATAGCCTTCGACAAGAACAAGATCGACAGGCGCCAAGCGCAGCAGCAACGCGCCCAAAGACGGCTCATCCGCGCGATGTTCGGCCATGATCGCAAAACGATGCGCGCCCGCTAAAATCACCTCGCTGGCCCCTGCCGCGCGGTGGCGGTAGCTGTCTTTTCCGGGCTGATCAAGGTCAACATCGTGATGCACATGTTTGATTGTCGAGACCCGAAAACCACGGGCACAAAATTCGGCCACCAGCCGTTCCATCAGGCTGGTTTTACCCGCGTTTTTCCATCCAATGATGCCGTATAGTTTCATGGATTTTCCTTTAGCGATTGGGCCAGCCGCGCCAAATCTTGTGGGGTGTTGATATTGTCAAAGGCGCGCTCATCGGCGAATTCGGCCGTGGCGTGGGGGTAGCGCGCCGCAAAATCGCGCAATCGCGGCTTTACCCCCGAGGCCAAAAAATCCGCCAATTCCTCGCGCAATGCAGTGGGCCATAGACCAAAGGTGCCGTGCAGTTGCGCGCCGCGCGCCAATGCCAGCACGGCGCCTGTTTGGCCTTCCATCGCAAGACGCAATTGCGCGACCAGATCGCAGGGGAAATGTGGGGTGTCGACGGCCGCCGTCGCCAGATGATCTGCGCCATGATCTGCGGCCCAATGCAGTGCGGCCAAAATGCCTGCCAACGGCCCAAGTGGTTGGGCATCCGCCAGCACGGGCCAAGTCAAGCCAAAGCGCGCGCCATCACCATTGGCGGAAATGCACAGGGCCTCTACTTGGGGCGACAGGCGATCTATCGCAAGATCAATCAATCTTTTCCCGTCCAAGCGAAGCGCGGCCTTATCCACCCCGCCAAAGCGCTGTCCCGTTCCGCCTGCCAATACCACCCCAAAAACGCGCATGAACGGCCCCAAACCCTAAAGGTCAAGATTAGGGCGCAAGTCCTGCCGCTGCAATTGCCGCTTTGTCATTCTTGTCCAAAAAGACAATGCCGTGGCTTTTGTCTGCGGTTTCTTCGGTGATTGTTTGGTGGATCGTGGCGCGGTTTTGGTCAAACGCCGATTCCAGCGCTTTGGGAAAATAGGTTGTGGCAATGTCCTCAAACCCGCTCACTTGGCCCAGCAGGCGGGAAATCGAATTGGCGCAATGCGCTTTTGGCACGGCGCCATTGGATTTGACCGCTGCCAAAATTTGCTCGACGGTCTGTGGCGGAAGATATAATTTCTGCGAACGCACAAAATGCGTCTCCCGGGCGTGATAATCGACATAGGCCGCCATTGCGCGCGGCGTGGCCCCGAACAAAACATCGCCTCGCTCGGGCATCATGCGCAGTTTGAACGAACCCGCCGGATCGAATAAGACCGATTCAGACCCTTCGACCATCAATGCCGAATGGGCGCCCGCGCCCGATCGCTTGGTGATAACAGTGAACAAGGTGATGGAGGGCGGCTCCGACGAGCTATAGCGCGCCTGTGCCACGGCGGCATCATCGGCATAGATGTTTTCCGCGCTACCGCAGGCAGTCAGGGTCAAAGCGGCCAAAACGGCCAAGGCACGAAGCATCATGGATCCAATCTATTTTAGCCGTTCGCCAGCGCCAGAAAAATCAACAGCCCAATAGAAATCACCACGCCCCAAATCACAAAACTGATAAAAGTGTTGTAGGTTTTTTCATGTTCTTTGGTGCTCATGCTGCCGTGTTTATGTTCCGCCATGGTCTCATCCTTTCGGGCCTATTTTCTGTGCGCATAGATGATATTTGCGCGCTTGTCACGTGGGGTTTGCAACAGATAACGGGCCCGGTGCAAAGATTTGATGAATGGCCCCAAAATGAGGGGCGGCGCCCACAGCCTGAACCAAGTCAACCCCCGCCTTGCCAGCCAGATTGAACGACAAACCCAATGCGCCGCGCGGGGCCTTTTGTGGTTTCGGCCCTACCAGGTTTTCATGATCCTGAGACAAAGGCTATTGCGGCACCCCGAGCGCAACAGCGTCCAAGGCGTAAACGCCCGCAGCACCTGCGCCGCAAGCGGCCAAAAGGGCGCTATGCTCGGGCAAAAGCCGCTGAATATAAAAGGCGGCCAGCGGGCGGCGGGCCGGGTCGGCAAGCGCCGCCTTTAGGTGCAACGCTGCGCCCAAAACACGGGCAAAGGCGCGCAGATAATCCACCGCCCCTGCACTGCGATCTTCGGCGTCCTTGCTTTGTAGTGTCTGGGTTGCCGCGCGCAAATTGGCCAGCGCAGCCGTTGTGATCTGGCCCAAATCGCTTTGATCTTGGGCTGCAATTGCGTCCAGCTCGTTGAGCAAGCGCAGGGCCGCCGCCCCACCATCGGCCATTTTTCGCCCCACCAAGTCCAGCGCCTGAATGCCGTTTGTGCCCTCATAAATAGAGGTGACGCGCACATCGCGCGAAAATTGCGCAACGCCCGTTTCTTCTATAACGCCCATGCCGCCATGGACCTGCACCCCAATATGGGCAACTTCTGCACCGATATCGGTGCCAAAAGCCTTGGCAATGGGGGTCAGCAGGGCCGCACGCTCAGCCCAATGCGGTGCGCCCGTGGCCCGCGCCATATCTTGCGCGGCGGCGCAGCAAACTGCGATGGCGCGGGCGGCAAAAGTTTCTGCGCGCATCTTCCCCAACATGCGGCGCACATCCGCATGATCGATTATCGCCGTGTCGCCTTTTGGGGTTCGGCCTTGGCGGCGCGTGGCGGCAAAGTCGCATGCCGCTTGAGTGGCCGCTTCGGCAATGCCGATACCTTGGCCCGCCACACCAAGTCTTGCGTTATTCATCATCGTGAACATGGCCGCCATGCCTTGGCTTGGCGCGCCGATCAGCCAGCCCACCGCGCGGTCATAGGCCATCACCGCCGTTGGAGAGCCGTGAAGCCCCAATTTATGCTCTAGGGAAATGGCTTGCACCCCATTTCGTGGGCCCAATGTGCCATCGGGATTGGGGATAAATTTGGGCACCAAAAACAGGGAAATCCCCTTGGTTCCCGCAGGGGCATCGGGCAGCCGCGCCAGCACCAAATGGCAGATGTTTTCGGTCAAGTCATGATCGCCCCAGGAGATGTAGATTTTTTGCCCCGTGATCGCATAGCGCCCATCGCCCAAATCTTCGGCCCGGCTGCGCAATGCGCCCACATCTGATCCTGCCTGCGGTTCGGTCAAATTCATCGTGCCTGCCCAAGTGCCTGAAATCAAACGCGGCAGATAAAGCGATTTGATCTGTGGTGCGGCGTGATGTTCCAGCGCCTCGATTTGGCCTTGCGTCATCAGCGGGCATAGTTGCAACGACAGGCAGGCGCTGGCGATCATTTCATTGGTGCAATAGATCAACGCGGCAGGCAGGGCCATGCCGCCAAAATCGCGCGCCGCGGCCATGCCAATATAACCGCCTTTGGCGATGTGCTGATAGGCCTGCGCAAACCCCGGCGGGGAGGTCACGTGACCATCCGACAAGACCGCGCCGATTTGATCTGAAATGCGCCGCAATGGCGCCAGCGTGGTTTCGGCCAGTTTTCCCGCTTCGGTTAAAATGGCCCGTGTCAAGTCGGCGGTGCAATCGGCATACTGCGCCGTGGCCTGCACCCCGCCAAAATCGGCCACATGGGCCAAAATAAATTCGTATTCGCGAATAGGCGCGCGGTAGGGCATGAACGCTCCGATCTTGGCAAAGCATGTCATCAGGTCTATGGCAGGTTTAGCTTGCGGCATGACCGCGGCTCTGTGCAACCTGAACGCTGCGTCAAAGATCATGCAAACCCAAATTTTCACGCCAGAGTTAGACGGGTTTGGCCCTGCGGTGCAGCTTTTGCGCGCTGGGCAACTTGTGGCTTTTCCGACGGAAACAGTCTATGGGTTGGGCGCGGATGCACGGCAAGATTTGGCCGTTGCGCGCATCTTCGAGGCCAAGGGTCGCCCGCGATTTAACCCGTTGATTGTGCATGTCGCAGATTTGGCGCAAGCACAAATTTATGCAGAATTTAGCCCGATGGCGCAAGATTTAGCCAAAGCATTTTGGCCCGGCCCCCTGACCTTGGTCTTGCCACTGCGCGTGGGGGCTGGCTTGTCCCCCTTGGTGACGGCGGATTTGCCCTCTGTCGCGCTGCGTGTGCCCGACCACCCCGTGGCGCGGGCCTTGCTGTTGGCCTTTGGGGGGCCGATTGCCGCGCCTTCGGCCAATCCTTCGGGGCGGGTATCGCCCACTATGGCCCAGCATGTGGCCAAAGGATTGGGCGGGCGCATTGGCGGGATCATCGATGGGGGGGCCTGCACCGTGGGCGTTGAATCGACAATTCTTTCCGCGCTCGGCCCCAGATTGCGCCTTTTGCGCCAAGGCGGGCTAGAGCAAGAAAAAATCGAAGCATTTTTGGGCGTGACCTTGGCGCGCGACAAGCCGCAATCGGGCCATGCAGCCATTTTGGCCCCGGGCATGTTGGCGTCACATTATGCGCCCGATGCCCGCCTTAGATTAGACGCCAGCGCGGCGCGCCTTGGCGAGGTGATGATCGGCTTTGGCGCTGTTCAAGGCGATATGTCTCTTTCGGTGCAGGGCGATCTTGTCGAGGCGGCGTCAGCGCTTTTTGCGATGTTGCGCGCCGCCGATGACCTTGCCGCAGCCCGTCAAGCCACGGGCATTGCCGTGGCCCCGATACCCAATCATGGGCTGGGGCGTGCGATCAATGATCGGCTTTC
>CAXNIF010000066.1:0-7713 GCA_964202345.1 Cypionkella sp. | reverse complement strand
CCCCTCGTTGCTTTTGCCCGCAAAAGCAACTCACCCCCAGGATACTTATCAAGAGAAGAAGCTGCCCATGTGTCTTCTCTTTTCAAATATCCGCAGGGGGTGAGCCGCTTTGCCCTTGCAAAGCGGTGAGGGGGCGCGCGCGCCCCCTTTTTGCGGGTAGGGCAATCGGGCCCGCGTTAAGGCTTGAACCGGTCCAGCAGCTTTTCCATCGGGCTGCGGGTATCTGCGGGCGCAGGACTATCGGCAGGCTTCTGCACTGCCACGAGGGCAGGTTTTTTTTCCTTGGGCGGGGCCATGCGCAAGCCCACAGCGTTTAAGAACTTGGCCGTATCGCCGCCCGCCAAATGCGCGGCCCCATCTGAAATACCTGCCATCAGATCATCCAGCCACGGGCGATCGGCCTTGGCAAAATCATGCAGCACATAATCGGCCACGTGGTCTTTGTGGCCGGGGTGACCGATTCCCAAACGCACGCGGCCATAGCCTTCGCCCATATGGGCGTGAATGGACCGCAGCCCGTTATGCCCCGCATGACCGCCGCCAAATTTGGCCTTCACTTTGGCAGGGGGCAAATCCAATTCATCGTGAAAAACGGTGATATCTGCGGCATCAATTTTGTGAAACGCGGCCAGCGCCTGCACCGACTGGCCCGATAGGTTCATAAAGGTCTCTGGCTTTAGAAGCATCACCTTTTCGCCGCCCAATCGCCCATCGCTGACCAGCCCTTGAAAGGCGCGCTTCCACGGCGAAAAGCCGTGATCGGCGGCCATGCGGTCCAGGGCCATAAAGCCAATATTATGCCGATTGGCGGCATATTTCGCACCCGGATTGCCCAGCCCTACAAACAACTTCATCACGCCCCCTTTGGCCGATGCGCCTTGATCTTGGCAGGATCAGTTTCAATGCGCGCCGCGCCAATCAAATCCAGACAATAGGGCACGGCGGCAAAAATCGCCTCAAGCGAGGTGGCAATGGCATTTGGGCTGCCGGGCAGGGTAATGATCAAGGATTTACCCCGCACCGCCGCCTCTTGGCGTGACAAAATCGCGGTCGGCACCACAGCCAAATTGGCCCGCCGCATGGCTTCGCCAAATCCCGCCATCAACATCGGTGCGACATCGGCCAGCGCTTCGGGGGTAAGGTCGCGCGGGGCGGGGCCAGTGCCGCCCGTGGCCAAGATCAAATCGGCGCCCCAATCATCCGCCAAATCCACCAGCGCCGCGCCCACTTCCGCCCGCCCATCGGGGGTGATGCGGCGCAATATTTCGATGTCGGATGTGATGACGCCCCTCAGCCAAGCCTCGCAGGCGGGGCCAGAGCGGTCTTCATAAACGCCGCTATGGGCGCGGTCGGAAACGGTCAAAACTGCGATACGGGCCATGGGGTGCCTTTCGGGAAAACATTGCGCCAAGGCTTGCCCAATTTGAATGGGCGGCGCAAGATGGGGACTATGGAATATCAGGGGCTACATCATCTGGGCTGGACATCTGCGCTTGAGGCCGCGCGCCATGCGGCAGGCTTGCTTGATGCGCGCCCCTTTCGCATTGCCATGTTGCACAAATCGCGCGCCGACGCTTTGGGCCAAGACGGGGCGCAAACGTTGATATTCCCGCCCAGCATGACCTCTGCCGATGTTGCCGTGGGGGATTGGGTTTTGGCCGAAGGCGGGCGTATCCACCAAATCCTGCCGCGCCAAACCGTTTTGCGCCGCCGCGCCGCTGGCACAGGAACGCAGATGCAACTGATTGCCGCCAATGTCGATGTGATGCTGATCGTCACCGCCTGCGGCCAAGAGTTCCACCCCGCGCGGCTGGAACGCTATCTGGTGCTGGCCCATGCCAGCGGCATCCGGCCCGTGATCGTGCTGACCAAGGCGGATGTGCTGGATGCAGCCCCATTTTTGGCCCAAGCCAAGGCCGTGGCCCAAGGCGCAGCCGTGGTGGCGCTGAACGCCAAAACAGGGGCGGATGCGCTGCTGCCCCATGTGGTGGCAGGGCAAACGGCTGTGCTGATGGGCAGTTCTGGCGTGGGCAAATCTACGCTGGCCAATGGTCTTTTGGGCGCACAAACCCTGGCCACGGGCGAGGTCCGCGACAAGGACGAAAGGGGCCGTCATACCACCACTGCGCGGCATCTCTTTGCTCTGCCAAGTGGCGGCTGGCTGATCGACACGCCCGGCGTGCGCGAGGTACAACTGGCCGAGGTGGACGCCGGCATCGACATTCTTTTTGCCGATATTTTGCACCTCGCGGATGGGTGCCGCTTTCGCAACTGCGCCCATGACAGTGAACCCCATTGCGCCGTGCAAGCCGCCATTGCGCGCGGCGAGGTTGACCCCGCGCGGCTGGCGCGGTGGCGCAAATTGGTGGCCGAGGGCGAGGGCAACACCGCCGCCCTCACCCAATCGCAAATCCGCGCGGCGGGGCGCTATACCAAGAAATCAGCGGCCAAGCATGCAGCCCGCGATTAGCCCTTGGTTGCGCTTGCGCCCCATCCGCCCTAGTCTGCCGTCAACCGAATCTTGCAGGGCCACATGAGCGAAACGGCGGAAAAATCCTATCAAGTCTTGGCGCGCAAGTATCGCCCCGCCACCTTTGCCGATTTGGTCGGGCAAGAGGCGATGGTGCGCACGCTGAAAAACGCCTTTGCCGCCGATCGCATTGCGCATGCCTTTATGATGACGGGTATTCGCGGCACGGGAAAAACAACCACGGCGCGGATTATTGCCAAGGGGCTGAACTGCGTTGGCCCCGATGGAAAAGGCGGCCCCACGACGCAGCCTTGCGGCGTATGTGAGCCATGCGTGGCGATTGCCGAAGGGCGGCATGTGGACGTGATGGAAATGGACGCAGCCTCGCGCACAGGCGTGGGCGATATGCGCGAAGTCATTGATTCTGTGCACTATCGCGCGGCCTCTGCCCGCTATAAAATCTATATCATCGACGAAGTGCATATGCTGTCGAACGCCGCCTTTAACGCGCTGCTGAAAACGCTGGAAGAACCGCCCGCCCATGTGAAGTTTATCTTCGCCACGACAGAGATTCGCAAAGTGCCCGTCACCGTGCTGTCGCGCTGCCAGCGTTTTGACCTAAAGCGCATAGAACCCGAAGTGCAGATGGCCCTTTTGCGCAAAATCGCCGTGGCCGAAGGCGCGCAGATCACCGATGGCGCGCTGGCGCTGATCGCCCGCGCTGCCGAAGGCTCGGCCCGCGATGCAACCAGCCTTTTGGATCAGGCCATTTCCAATGGCGCAGGCGAGACAGATGCCGACATGGTGCGCGCCATGCTGGGCCTTGCCGATCGCGGGCGCGTGCTGGATTTGTTCGACATGATACTAAAGGGCGATGCCAAAGGCGCGCTGGACGAACTTGCGGGCCAATATGCCGATGGGGCCGACCCGATGGCGGTGCTGCGCGATTTGGCGGAAATCAGCCATTGGCTGTCTGTTGTGAAAATCTCGCCCGAGGCGGCAGATGATCCCACCACCCCCCCTGACGAGAGGGCGCGCGGCTTGGCCATGGCCCAGGCCGTGCCGATGCGGGCGCTGGCGCGGGCATGGCAGATGCTGCTGAAATCACTGGAGGAAGTGGCGCTTGCCCCCAATGCGATGATGGCCGCCGAAATGGCGGTGATCCGCCTGACCCATGTGGCCGATTTGCCCGACCCAGAAACGCTGGTGAAACGTCTGCAAAGCGGGCATGGGACAACCGCCGCCCCAACAGTTGGTGTGGCAGGGGGTGCGGCAGGGGGCGCACCGGCGGGCAGCGGCGCAGTTCACAGCCCATTGATGCGGCTGGCCCCCTTGGCCCCAATGCGCGGCGCGGCGATGGCGCAGGCACAACCTGATGCCATGGGCGCGCTGAACCTTGTTTCTTTTGACCAAGTGGTTGAACTTATTCGCACAAAACGCGACATGGTGCTGCTGACCGAAGTTGAAAACGATCTGCGCCTTGTGCGCTATGTGCCGGGGCGCATTGAATTTGAACCAGGGCCAACAGCCAAACCCGACCTTGCTGCGCGGCTGTCGCAGCGCCTTCAGGGATGGACAGGCCAGCGCTGGGGTGTCTCGATTGTGGCGGGGGGCGGGGCGACAACGATTGCCGAGAAACGCAGCGCTTTGCACGATACGGCCCGCAATGCCGCGCTGGAAAACCCCTTGGTGCAGGCGGTCATGGCCGCCTTTCCGGGTGCGCAGATCGACAAAATCCGCGCGCCCGAAAAGGCCATTCCCGCACAGACCCTACCGATGATGGATGACGATGGCGACGTCATGGCAGAGGATTGGGATCCTTTTGAAGATGACTAAGAGGCACAGATGCTAAAAGGATTGGGCGGGCTTGGCGATATGGCCAAAATGATGAAGGCCGCGCAGCAGATGCAAGGCAGGATGGCCGATTTGCAAAAAGAACTGAGCCAAACCATCATCACAGGCGAATCGGGGGCGGGGCTGGTGTCGGTGCGCTGCACAGGCAAGGGCGATGTGCTGGGTATCGATCTCTCGCCGCAAATTTTGCACCCCAGCGCGCAAGAGCAGGCGCAAGATTTGATCCTTGCTGCAATCCAAGACGCCCAAGGCCGCGCCCGCGCGCATATGGCGGCCCAAATGGCCCGCGTGGCGGCAGAATTGGGTTTGCCGCCTGATTTTGCCCTGCCGAATTAGTGCGGTCGTGGTTATGCAAGAAACCCGCGATATCGAAACCCTCATCGATCTGATGGCGCGGCTGCCGGGGCTTGGCCCACGCTCGGCGCGCCGCGCGGTTTTGGCTTTGCTCAAAAGGCGCGGGCAGTTGATGGCCCCTTTGGCGCAAGCCATGGCCCAAGTGGCCCTAACCGCGAAAGATTGCACCGTCTGCGGCAATATCGGCCAATCTGACATCTGCCGCATTTGCAGTGATCCTGCCCGCGACACGGGCGAGATTTGCGTTGTCGAAGACGTCTCTGATCTTTGGGCGATGGAACGCGGCGGCGTATTTCGCGGGCGCTATCACGTTTTGGGCGGCACGCTCTCGGTGCTGGATGATCGCGGGCCGGACCAGCTTGGCATCCCCCGCCTTGTGGCGCGGGTGGGCGAGACGGGCGCGCGCGAGGTGATCTTGGCCCTGAACGCCACCGTGGACGGACAAACCACCGCCCATTACATCGCAGATGCACTGGCCCCGACGGGGGTGATGCTGTCTACTCTTGCCCAAGGCGTGCCCATCGGCGGAGAGCTGAATTACCTTGATGATGGCACAATTGGGGCGGCACTGCGCGCGCGGCGCAGCATTTAGGACCTGGGCCCTAAGCTGCAACTGGTGTCTTGAAAACGTTACGCAACTTTATCATATTCTTGGCGCAACGTTACTTTTCGATCTCTGTCTGCGCCCGCGGCCACAGCATTCGACCAAGACAGGCGTGGCCGGGCCATTGCAATCTCGCGGATGGCAACAACAGTAGGAGACGATCACGATGGCCAAAGGCACCGTGAAATGGTTCAATGAAACCAAAGGTTATGGCTTTATCGCCCCAGAGGGCGGCGCAAAGGATATCTTCGTGCATATCACCGCGCTGGAACGCGCAGGGCTGCGCGGGCTGAAAGACGGACAAGCGGTCACGTTTGACGTGGAAGCAGGCCGCGACGGGCGCGAATCGGCGGTTAATCTGGTTCTGGCGTAGTTCGTCTTGCAAATATCAAAAAGGCGGGGCGCAACCCCCGCCTTTTTTCATGCCGTCGTCGCGCGCAATTTGCGCCGCGACGTTACCGCGCGGATCAGCGCGCGCGCCTCGGGCGGGGGCGGCTGCTCAATCCGCAGATACGCCACCCCGCCCACCTGCCGCGTGACCAACCGGCAAGAAATCATCGTGCGCCGCAGCGTGGCCGCATCGCCAAAGCTATGTTCACCGGCAAGCAACGCGCTGATCTCACGCTCGCTTAGCAGCGTTTCGGCGGGCAGCGCCGCCCATAACGCCCAAAGCGCCAGCGTTTGCACAGCGCGCTTGGCTGGCCATTGGCGCAGACGGCCCAGATCGTCAAACTGCGCCAAGGCGCGCTCGACCGACTTCGCGTCATGGGTGTGCAAGGGCGGCTCTGTGGTTGCCGCACTGGCCTGAGCGATTCGCAAATGTTGCACATTCTGAAATCCAGCCGCGCGGGAGAGCATATTCATCAAGGTCAAATGCGAAGGGGCGCGCTCGCCCAATTGCCGCGCCAAGGCGCGGGTAAACTGCGCCAAATCATTGGCGTTCAGAGGGATAGGTGGTTTTGTCATCATATTTCCACAAGGGCCGTGATGATCGTCGGTCGCGGGCTTAACGAAGCGGCACCATGGAAGGAATGATGTCAATTCGATCTGCGGCAGCTTTAGCTTTTCTTGCGAAACCGCGACGCCTTGGTGCTTGCCAACCAAGGGCAAGTTAGCGCAGCATAGCCCCAGAATAAAGCGGTAATTTTGCCGCTAGGGGCCGCCACCGACGGGCGCGCATTGGGAGGCCGAACATGACCAGCAATCTCAACCACTGGCCGCAGCGCATCGACCTTGCCGCCGCCTTTCGCTGGTGCGCGCAGTTGAACATGCACGAATCTGTCGCCAACCATTTCAGCCTTGCGGTTGGCGAAAATGGGGGAGGCAGCCGTTTTCTCATCAATCCAAACGGGCGACATTTTGCCCGCATCACCGCCTCTAGCCTGTTAGAGATTGACGCCGATGACCCCGCCACCATGGCGCGGCCAGATGCCCCCGATCCCACCGCTTGGGGGTTACACGGGGCCATTCACCGCGCCCTGCCCCATGCCACATGCGTGATGCATGTCCATTCCATTCACGCCACCGTTTTGGCCAGTTTGGCCGACAGCCGCCTGCCCCCCATCGACCAAAACTCCGCCATGTTCTATGGCCGCCACGCCGTCGATGACCATTTCGGCGGCATGGCGTTCCAAGAGGAAGGTATCCGCTGCGCCGCCCTGCTGCGCGATCCCAAAATGACCACGCTTGTTATGGGCAATCACGGCATTTTGGTGATTGGGGCTTCGGTGGCCGAAGCCTTTAACCGGCTGTATTACTTTGAACGCGCCGCGCAAACCTATATTCTGGCCTTGCAAACGGGCAAGCCGTTGCGCGTGATGCCCGATGCTATCGCCGAAAAAACGGCGCAAGAATGGGAAGGCTATGGCGGTTTTGCACAGGCCCATCTGCGCGAGATTAAGGCCCTGCTTGACGTGCAAAGCCCCGATTACGCAAATTAATGTCGGTTTTGGCAAGCATTGCTTAACCAGTTTGCGGCTAGGCTGCGGCCAGAAATTGCATGTAAGGGGCCAGAATGACCAAACAACCCAACATCCTGATTGTGATGGTCGATCAGTTGACAGGCACGCTGTTTCCCGATGGCCCTGCCCCGTTTTTGCACGCGCCCAACCTGCGCAAATTGGCCGAACATTCGGTGCGCTTTGCCAATGCCTACACCGCCTCGCCGCTTTGTGCGCCCGCGCGGGCGTCCTTTATGTCGGGGCAACTTCCGCGCCGCACAAGGGTTTATGACAATGCCGCTGAATTTGCCTCCGATATCCCAACCTATGCCCATCACCTGCGCCGCGCGGGCTATCAGACCATCCTATCGGGCAAGATGCATTTTGTGGGCCCCGATCAAATGCACGGCTTTGAACAGCGCCTGACCACCGATATCTATCCCGCCGATTTTGGCTGGACGCCCGATTACCGCAAACCGGGTGAGCGGATA
>CAXNIF010000065.1:0-7776 GCA_964202345.1 Cypionkella sp. | reverse complement strand
ATGACCGACATCGCATAGTCCAGATAGGCGGTCTTCATTTCCGCCGCGATATCGATTTGCGGGCCGTCGTGAGGGGCGCGGCGCGGGCCGTTTTCACTGGTTTCGGGCGGGGTATCGGTTGGATCGCTCACAGGGCTTGGCCTTTGGTCAAAAGTCTAGATATTGTTGAGTTGACCCTATACCATACCCCACCCTTGGTGCAAGGGAGCAGCGGTTTGTCGCGCGGCTTTGCCGCTTGCCCCCTTTGGGGCCTTGGGTGTAAAAGCGCGGGTTATGAATAGCCCCAAATCGCCCCCCAATACCAGCCTGACCAGCGTTCAGGATCTGATTGCCGCCCAGCTTGTGCGCCCCGATCAGGCCGAGGGCTTGGCCCAGGTGGCCGCCGAGTTTCGCATTCGCATCAGCCCCGAGATGCGCGCCGCGATGAGTCCGGGCCTGGGCGCGCAATTCTTGCCCGATTTGCGCGAGTTGATCACCCGCCCCGAAGAATTGACCGATCCGATTGGCGATGACGCCTATAGCCCCACCAAGGGGCTCACCCACCGCTATCCTGACCGCGTGATCTTGGCCGTCACCCATGCCTGCGAGGTGTATTGCCGCTTTTGTTTTCGCCGCGAAGTGGTTGGGGAAAGCGCCGCTTTGCCGGAAGATGATCTTGACGCCGCGCTGACCTATATCGCCCAGACCCCCACGATTTGGGAGGTGATCTTGACGGGCGGCGATCCGATGTCTTTATCACCGCGCCGCATTGCGGCGATCATGGCGCGGCTGTCGGCCATCGCGCATGTGCAAATTGTGCGCCTGCACACGCGCGTGCCTGTGGTCGCGCCCCAAAGGGTGGACAGCGCGATGATTGCCGCTTTGCGCGCGCGGCCCACGGTTTATGTCGGCATTCACACAAATCACCCCGATGAGTTGACCCCCGCAGCCCGCGCCGCGCTGGCGCGGCTTGCGCAGGCAGGGATTGCGATGGTGTCGCAAACTGTGTTGCTGCGCGGAGTGAATGATGATGCGGCGGTGCTGGAACGGCTGTTTCGCGCCCTGCTGACCTTGCGGGTTTTGCCCTATTACTTGCATCACTGCGACCTTGCGCGCGGGGCGGGACATTTTCGCACCACCATTGCCCAGGGGCAGGCGATCATGGCCCAGTTGCGCGGGCGAATGTCGGGCATTGGCCTGCCCACCTATGTGCTGGATATTCCGGGCGGCTATGGCAAAGTGCCGATTGGCCCAGATTACCTGATCCGCGACCAAGACGGTTATCTGGTGATCGATTGGCAAGGCGGGCAGCACCGCTACCGCGACCCTGACCCTAATAGCTGCGGGTGACGCGGTCAAAGACTTTGCGGCCCATCAAAGACCCCACCAAATCCACCATCAGCCGCGCTGTGCGGCCCCGCTCGTCCAGAAAAGGGTTCAACTCGACCAAATCCAGCGAGGTGACAAGGCCGCTTTCATGCAGAAGCTCCATCACCAAATGCGCCTCTCGAAAGGTTGCGCCGCCGGGCACTGTTGTGCCCACAGCGGGGGCGATGGCGGGATCCAAAAAGTCAACGTCCAAGGACACGTGCAGCATCCCGTCTGCCGCGCGCACAGCGGCCAAAAACTCGGCCAAGGGGGCGATGATGCCCCTCTCGTCCAAAACGCGCATATCGTTGATGGCAATATCGGCGCGCAGCAAAGCTGCATGTTCTGCAGGATCGACACTGCGAATGCCAAAGAGGCAAATGTTTTCGGCGGGCAGGGGGGCAGGAAAGGGCGCAAGGGGGGCAAAGCCTTGACGCCCCGCGATATAGGCCACGGGCGTGCCATGCAAATTGCCCGAGGTGGTGGTCTGCACCGTATGAAAATCCGAATGGGCATCCAGCCACAACAAGAACAATGGCCGCCCCTTGCCTGCCGCATGGCGCGCCGCGCCCGCGACACTGCCCAAGGCCAAAGAGTGATCGCCCCCCAAAAGGATGGGCAGGGCGCCTTGCCTCAGCGCGGCTTCGGTCTGATCGGCCAGCAGTGCCGTCCAGCCCATCACCTCGGCCAAATGATGCACGTTTTTGTTGTCACATTCGACCTTGGGCAAAGACCCCAGCGCGAGATCACCCCAATCATCAACCTCATGGCCCAAATCGGAAATCGCCGCGCCCAGCCCCGCCACGCGGTATGCGGCAGGCCCCATCACACAGCCCGCATTGCGCTGACCCTCGTCAATGGGGGCGCCGATGAGGATGATATCCGCCATTTTGACCTCTATTTCAGCAGTTTTTCAAGTTCGGCCTTGTCTTGCGCGCTTAGCGCCGGCAATTCTGGCGCGGCCGCGCTTTTGCGCAGGGTCGCAAAGGCAATGCCCACCCCCAACAAAAGCATCATTGGCCCTGCCAGCCATAAAATCAATCCAGACCCTGTGCTGCGCGGTTTGAACAGGACAAATTCGCCGTAACGCGCGGTGATATAGTCGATCACCTGCGGGTCACTATCGCCTTGGGTGATCCGTGCGCGCACGGCCAGACGCAAATCACGGCTGATGGGCGCGTTGCTGTCGTCGATGCTTTCGCCTTGGCATACGGGGCAACGCAGTTGGGCGGTGATGGCGCGCGCGCGCGCCTCTAGCGCGGGGTCGGTCAGCATCTCGTCAGGCTGTACCGCAAAGGCGGGCGCGGCGATTAAGGCAACTAGGATCAAAAGCTTGCGCATGACTTACTCTGCCGCCGCCATGGCACTGTTTGCCCGCGATCCCGCCGCAACGCGAAAGCGCCGATCTGACAGGCTAAGAAATCCGCCCAAGGCCATCAGCAGGCTGCCGCCCCAAATCCAATTGGCAAAGGGTTTGATATAGCCGCGCACCGCATAGCCGCCGCTGATCTGGGCATCGCCAATAACCAGATAGACATCGCGCAGCAGGCCCTGGTGCAGCGCAGCTTCGGTGGTGGGCATGGCCGCCACGGGATAGATGCGCTTTTCGGGATAGAGCAGGGCGACATCTTCGCCATTGCGCGTCAGGCGCATTTCGGCGCGGCTGGCGGTGTAATTTGGCCCTTGCACCTCGCGGATGTCGGTGAGGGTAACTTCATAACCGCCCAAGGCAAAACTGCCGCCCACTGGCACGGCGCGGATTTCTTCGCGCTGCCATGTGGTGATGGCGGCCACGGCAAAAACCGTCACGCCAAATCCGGTATGGGCAATCACCCGGCCCCAATCGGCGCGGGGCAGGCGAAAGGCGCGCCCCAGCCGCGCAAGCGGTGCGCCGCGCCCCGTGCGCTGGGCCAAATCCACACAAGCGCCCAGCACCACCCAAAGGCCAAGACCTACCCCAATGGGCCCAACTGCCGAGCGGCCCGTTTGCATCGCAAAAGTCAACGCCAGACCCGCGAGCGCCAAGACAACCGCCCCGCGCAGTGGCCACAGCCCGCGCCCCAACTCGCCGCGTTTCCAAGGCATGATTGCGCCCAGTGGCAAAATAAGCGCCAACAACACCATGAAAGGCGAAAAGGCAGCATCAAAAAATGGCGCACCAACCGACACTTTTTGCCCAAAGGCCATTTCGGCAATCAGCGGCCACATCGTGCCCACAAAGACCACAAAACCAGAAACCGACAGCAAAAGATTATTGGCAACCAAGGCGCTTTCGCGCGACACCATCGCAAAGACGCCCTTAGAGGACAGAATATGGGCGCGCAGCGCAAACAAGGTCAGCGCCCCACCCATGAAAAACCCAAGGATCAGCAAAATAAACAGCCCGCGCTCTGGATCCGAGGCGAAACTATGCACCGAGGTGATAATGCCTGATCGGACGATAAACGTGCCCATCAGCGAAAAGCCAAAGGCGAGAATGGCCAGCAAAATTGTCCAAGCCTTTAGGCTTTCGCGTTTTTCCACCACGATGGCCGAATGCAGCAAGGCCGCACCAATGAGCCATGGCATAAACGAGGCGTTTTCCACAGGATCCCAAAACCAAAAGCCGCCCCAGCCCAATTCGTAATAGGCCCACCAAGATCCCATGGCGATGCCGATGGTCAAAAACACCCATGCCGCCAATGTCCAAGGCCGCACCCAGCGTCCCCATGCCGCATCCACCCGCCCCTCGAGCAGCGCGGCTATGGCAAAAGAAAAACTCATCGACAGGCCAACATAGCCCAAATAAAGAAACGGCGGATGAAAGGCGAGGCCCGGGTCTTGCAGCAGCGGGTTCAAATCCTGTCCATTCATCGGCGGGCTGGCAAGGCGCAAAAATGGGTTCGACGTCAGCAGCATGAACAGCATAAAGGCCACGCCAATACTGCCTTGCACCGCCAAAACCCGCGCGCGCAACGTGGCAGGCAAGTTGCCACCCCAAATAGCCGCCGCCGCCCCAAACACCGCCAAGGACAGCGCCCATAGCAGCAGCGATCCTTCGTGATTGCCCCAAACCCCACTGATCTTATACAGCATCGGCTTTGCGGTATGCGAGTTTTCCACCACCAATTTCAACGAAAAATCCGAAGTGACAAAGCCATAGGTCAAGGCGGCAAATGAAAATGCAACCAGCCCCGCTTGGGCCAAGGCCGCAGGCTCGCCGACGGCCATCAGACGCATGTTGCGGCTATGCGCCCCCCAAAGTGGCAATATGGTCTGCACCAAAGCCACCATCAGCGCCAAGATCAACGCAAAATGTCCAAGCTCGATTATCATCCACGCCCCCTTTGTGTCATGGTTAGATCATAGGGCATCGGCGCGCAGATGCAAATGGCCGTAGCGGATGTTGTGCTGCGACTAAACCCCGCGCGCCAGTGCCGCGACCCCGGTGCGCGCAATTTCCACCAGACCCAAGGGGCGCATCAAATCGGCAAAGGCGTCGATTTTGGTGGGCGTGCCTGTCATTTCAAACACAAAAGATTCCAGCGTGGAATCCACCACATTGGCGCGGAAAATTTCGGCCAAACGCAGGGCTTCAATGCGATGCTCGCCGCGGCCCGCAACCTTGAGAAGGGCCAGTTCGCGCTGCACAGCCGGGCCCTCAACCGTTAGATCATGCACCTCATGCACGGGAACCATCCGTTCCAGCAGGGATTTAATATGCTCAATCACTTGCGGTGTGCCCGTGGTCACAATGGTAATGCGCGAGCGGTGGCTGGCGTGGTCGGTTTCGGCCACGGTCAGGCTTTCGATATTATAGCCGCGCCCCGAAAACAGGCCAATCACCCGCGCCAAAACGCCGCTTTCATTATCGACCACCACGGCCAGCGTGTGGCTTTCGATGATGGGTGCATTGGGGTCACGCAGCTCGTAGGCGGAATGGCTGGTGGAGCCTTTTTTGATGTTGAGAGCGTTCATTTTCTCGACTTTCTATTCTTGAATGGGGCAGGGCAGGACTAAACCAGCACCGCCCCCTTTGCCCCGATCACACCTTGGGTATCCGCGTCCCCCAGCAGCATTTCGTTATGCGGCTTGCCCGAGGGGATCATGGGGAAGCAGTTTTCGTGCTTTTCGACAAGGCAATCAAAAATCACGGGGCCGTCATAGCGGATCATCTCCATGATGGCATCATCTAGGTCTTTCGGATCATCGCATTTGATACCCTTGCAGCCAAAGGCCTCGGCCAGTTTCACGAAATCGGGCAGGCTTTCTGACCAGCTTTGCGAATAGCGCTCGCCGTGCAGCAGCTCTTGCCACTGGCGCACCATGCCTAGGCGTTCGTTATTCAGGATGAACTGCTTAACGGGCGTGCGGAACTGCATGGCCGTGCCCATTTCTTGCATGTTCATCAGCCAAGACGCCTCGCCCGCCACATTGATCACCAGCGATTTGGGATGGGCGATTTGCACGCCGATGGAGGCGGGCAACCCGTAGCCCATTGTGCCCAAACCGCCCGATGTCATCCAGCGGTTGGGGTCTTCAAATCCCAAAAACTGCGCGGCCCACATTTGGTGCTGGCCCACTTCGGTGGTGATATAGCGATCCATGCCTTTGGTCAGGGCCTCTAGCCGTTCCAGCGCGTATTGCGGTTTGATCACCTTATCCGAGTTTTTATAGGTCAGGCATTTGACCGCGCGCCATTCATTGATTTGCGCCCACCATTTGGCCAGACCTTCGCGATTCACCTTTGATCCGCGCGCGCGCCATTGGCGCAGTGCTTCGGCCAGAACTTCCGCAACATCGCCTATAATGCCGACATCCACATGGATGACTTTGTTGATGGAAGACGGGTCAATATCCACATGCACCTTGCGCGACATGGGGCTGAAATCGGGAATGCGGCCGGTGATACGGTCGTCAAACCGCGCGCCGATGTTCAGCATCAAATCGCAGCCATGCATGGCCAAATTCGCCTCATACAGGCCGTGCATCCCCAGCATCCCCAGCCAGTTTTGCCCCGAAGCTGGGTATGACCCCAGCCCCATCAAAGTCGAGGTGATGGGAAAGCCCGTTTCCGCCACAAATTCGCGCAACAACTGCGATGCTTTCGGCCCCGAATTGATCACCCCGCCGCCCGTGTAAAACAGCGGGCGCTCGGCGGTCTCCATCATTTCCACCATGCGCGCGATCAGGCCAGCGTCCCCTGTGGTGCGCGGCTGGTAATGCGATAGTTTCGCAGCCGGCATTTCGGTGTAATCGGCGGTGGCAAATTGCACGTCTTTGGGAATATCGATCAGCACAGGGCCAGGGCGGCCCGACTTGGCGACGTGAAAGGCCTGATGCATCACTTCCGACAGTTTTGCCGTGTCTTTCACCAGCCAATTATGTTTGGTGCAGGGGCGGGTGATGCCCACGGTGTCCGCCTCTTGGAACCCGTCCGTGCCGATCATAAAGGTGGGCACTTGGCCCGACAGAACCACCAAAGGGATGCTGTCCAGCAGCGCATCGGTCAGGCCCGTCACGGCATTGGTGGCCCCTGGGCCAGAGGTGACCAGTGCCACACCGACTTTGCCCGTCGATCTTGCATAACCTTCTGCCATATGGATGGCACCTTGCTCGTGGCGCACCAAAATATGACGAATGTCGTTTTGCTGAAAAATCGCGTCATAAATCGGCAGGACGGCCCCGCCGGGATAGCCAAACACCACCTCCACGCCCTGATCCTTCAAGGCCTGAACCACCATTTCCGCGCCCGTCATCTGCCGTGCCATCATTCCCGCCTTTGCCGTATGCCGTCGCGCCGCTATTGGCGCTGGCGGAAACTAGGGGGCGCGGCGGGGGGCGTCAAGGCGCAAAATGCAATTTTAATGTCGCAGGGGGCGGATTTTTTGAACTTTTATTGCGCGCAGCGATTGTTGCGCGCAATTTTCGCAAATTTTTCTTCCTGATGCTTAGATCAGGGCAACATAGGCCCCATAGCCTGCCAACAAAATCACCCCCGCGATACGGGGCAGACCGCCCATCAGCATGGCCATCAGGCCAAGGCCCATCGCCGTGCCCGCCACCCAAGGCATATCTGCCATGGCAAAGCGCGCGTCAGCCGGAATGGGCGAAATCAGCGCTGTCACGCCCAAAATACCAAAAATGTTAAAGATGTTCGATCCCACGATATTGCCCACGGCAATTTCGGTTTGCTTGCGAAGGGCGGCGATAATGGATGTGGCAAGTTCGGGCAAAGACGTCCCAATGGCCACGATCGTTAGGCCAATCACCGCCTCGGAGATGCCAAAAGCGCGGGCGATTTGGGTAGAGCTGTCCACCAAAAGCCGCGCGCCGATCACCAAGACGATCAAACCGCCCAGCGTGTAAGCCCAGGCTTTCCACTGCGGCATATCTCCCGGCGAGGCTTCGACAGGATCAATTTTGCCCGTCAAGAAAGCCGTCGTTAAA
>CAXNIF010000064.1:0-7926 GCA_964202345.1 Cypionkella sp. | reverse complement strand
TCGGCATCGATCAACAGGCGCGGCTTAGGGTTTGCCAAAGGTCTGCACCCAATAATAATGAAACGGGTGGCTATACCCCTTCAGCGGGGCATCATTTGGGTCATGCACCACGGCCAGCCCTGTTTCCACATAAGCGCAGTTCAGAATATTTTTCTGATGGCCCTTGCTGGCCAGCCAATTGGCCACCACCTCGGCGGCGCTGGATTGGCCTGCGGCAATGTTTTCGGCCAGCGCGCGCCAAGCATAGCCGCTGCGCTTAATGCGGTCTTTGAGTTTGGATCCATCCTGCCCAGTGTGGGAAAAGAAATTCTGCGCAGACATGGCGCGGGCATGCCCCTCGGCTGCCGCTTGCAATTTTTCATTTAAGACAAGGGCCGGGCATCCTGCCTTGATGCGGGCGGCGTTGACGGCGGCAAGGGCATCGCGTTCCATCCCGCCAGCCTGCGCGGCGGCAGGGGCCAGCACGATCATGAAAGCCAGCAAAAAACAACGCATGGCCAAGCCTTTCATCAATGGATCTATCCTTTACTGGGGCAAATAATACCATGCGCGCGCTTTGGCACAAATAGACAAATCGTGGCCAATTTAACCGCCGCCAATCAATACGCCGGCCGCAAAGACCAAAGCGCCGCCCAACACCACTTGCAAGGCGGCGCGCAAAAAGGGTGTTTCCATGAACCTATTTTGTATCCAAGCAATGGCCCATAGCTCGATAAACACGACAGCAACGGCAAGCGTTGTCGCTGTCCAAAAATCGGGAATCAAATAAGGCAGGGCATGGCCCATCCCGCCGATGGTGGTCATCACCCCCGAAGCCAGCCCGCGCTTGAAGGGGCTGCCGCGCCCCGACAAGACGCCATCATCATGCGCGGCTTCCGTAAAGCCCATCGAAATACCCGCGCCCACGCTGGCGGCGGTGCCGACCAAAAAGGTGGTCCATGTGTCCTGTGTCGCAAAGGCCGTCGCAAAAATTGGCGCAAGTGTGGACACAGAGCCATCCATCAGCCCCGCCAGCCCCGGCTGCACCCATGTCAAAATGAATTGCCGCTTGGCGCTGGCGTCTTCGTCTTCGCGGGCGCCATCGTCCAGATGCTGCTGGGTTAGGTTTTGCGCGCGGTGCTCATGCCCCGCCTCTGCGGCGGCCAAATCGCCCAGCAATTTGCGGGTTTGTGCGTCTGATGTGGCGGCGGCGGCGGTTAAATAGAACTTTTCGGCCTGCGCTTCCATCGCGCGGGCTTCGGCGCGAATTTTTTCTAGGGGCAAGTTTTTTTGCAGCCAAACCGGGCGGCGCGCATAAAACCCTGCCACATGTTCGCGCCGAATCAGGGGGATGACATCGCCAAAGCGGTCTTGATGCAAAGCGATCAGGCGCGCGCGATGCTCATCTTCTTCGGCGGCCATGCCATCGAAAACGGCGGCGGAGGCGGGGTAGCTGCCGCGCAAAGCCGCTGCATAGCTGCGGTAGATGCGCGCGTCATCCTCTTCGCTGGAAATTGCCAGTGCCAAGACCTCTTGGGCGGATAAATCGGCAAAGCGGCGGCGCGAGGATATGGCGGATAACATGGCAAGCCCCTAGTTTAGAATAATTCTAATCTATGATCCGCGCGCGACAAAGGCAAGCCCGCAAGATTCTGGATCAATTGCCAAACAGGCGATCCAAAAGCGTTTCAATACCGCCATCATTGGCAGGCACATTGCCCATTCCGGGCTGTGGTGCAATGGGCATCAGCGCCGCATTGGGGTCTACAGCATTGGGGTCTGCGGCCATGGTGGGGACATTTGAATCTGCAGAGGGCTCGGGCGGAATGCGCGGCTCTGGGATCAAAAGGTTCAACGGCCTTGGCACCAATCCTTCATGCACGCGCGACATCACCTCGTGCCAGATTTCGGCGGGAATCCCGCCCCCTGTCACCCCCGATAGGGGCGAGTTATCGTCATATCCCATCCAGACGCCCGCCACATAATCGGCGGTAAAGCCAATAAACCAGGCATCGCGCGCGGCCTGCGTGGTGCCGGTTTTTCCCGCGACTTGCCAGCCCTCTAATCTGGCGCGCCCGCCTGTGCCCGCCTCGACCACTTGGGTCATCATATAGGTCAGGTATTGCGCGGCCTCTAGCGAGATGACCCGTTCCCCCAAGCCGCCACCTGCGCCGATCAGCGGCTCGGCCTCGCCTTTTAGGGACAATTCGCGCAGCCCATAAGGTGTCACCGCCGTGCCGCCGTTTTGAATGCCCGCATAGGCCCCTGTCATTTGCAGCAAGGTCGATTCCGATGCCCCCAAGGCAAGGGCAGGGCCAGCGGCCATCTCGCCCGTGATACCAAAGCCCGCCGCCACATTGCGCACAGCGTCGCGGCTCATGGCTTCGGACACTTTGACGGCGGGGATATTGCGGCTTTCGCCAAGGGCCTGTGTCAAGGTCATCATGCCCTTGTATTCTTCGTCATAGTTTTTGGGCGACCATGGGCCAGAGCCAGGAATGGTGATGGTCATCGGAATGTCTTCGACATAATCGGCAGGCGACCAGCCCAGATCTAATGCTGCGGCATAAACAAAGGGCTTAAAGGCACTGCCCGTTTGCCGCAAGGCTTGGGTGGCGCGGTTAAAGCTGCCCGCATCTTGGGTGTCGCGCCCGCCCACCATGGCGCGCACCGCCCCATCCGCCGACATCACCACAATGGCCACTTGCGCGTTTGACCCCGCCTTTAATTTTGTTTCAAAGACATATTTCAGTGCCTCTTCCGCCTTTTTTTGCATATCCACGTCCAGCGTGCTGCGCATGATCACATCTTCGGTCGTGGCTGATGTCAAAAAGTCTGGGGCGGTTTCCATCACCCAATCGGCAAAGAAACCCCCTGATTTCGATTGCGCCTCGGCAGATAAAACGGCGGGAAAATTGCGGGCTTCATCGGCGGTTGCCTTATCCAAATAGCCTTGCGCCTCCATCAATCCGATGATGACATTGGCGCGGTCTTGGGCGCGCTTTAGGTCATTGGTGGGGGCAAAGCGGGATGGGGCCTTAAGCAGCCCTGCCAGCATGGCCGCTTGCGCGGGATCGACTTGATTGGCGGAAATGCCAAAATAGCGCTGCGCCGCCGCCTCGAACCCGCGCGCCCCTGCGCCTAAGTAGGCGCGGTTGAAATAGATCGTCAGAATTTCGGCCTTGGTGTATTTCCATTCCAGCGCCAAAGCATAAGGGATTTCTTTCAGCTTGCGGTAGATGCCGCCGCCACGGCAATCTTGCTCATAGTCGCTTTCCGTTTTCCACGTTGCGGGATCATAGGGCACGCCAAGGCATAGAAGCTTGGCCACCTGCTGTGTGATGGTGCTGCCGCCATTGCCTTCCAGCGGGCCGCGCCCTTCGGATAGATTAATGCGAATGGCCGATGCAATCCCGCGCGGCGAAATGCCGAAATGGCGCTCAAAGCGTTTATCTTCGGTGGCGATCACCGCATTGCGCAGGTGTTTAGATACGGCATCAGACGTGATCTGCCCGCCAAAGGTTTCCCCGCGCCACGCAAAGACCTGATCGTTGCGGTCTAGCAGCGTGACCGAGCCCTTGGCGCGGGCATCCAGCAAGGTCGACACCTCTGGCAAGTCTGCGTAAAATTGCCAGACAATAAACCACAGGATCAGCGTTCCCAAAATGCCGATTCGCCACATAAACCAAACCGATATCCGCCAAATTGGCCGCAAAAAGAACCACAAGATTCGCAGCAAAATGTTGCGGGGCGGCCGGTTTTTTGCAGTTTTGGGCGGCTTTCGCGGCGCGGGCGCTGCGGCGCGGCGCGATGCGGGCGCGCCATAGCGGCGATCCGCCACCAAAGGCGGGCGACGATTATCCCCTGATCCTGCCATAAAACTGCGCCTCAGATTCTTATTTTGGCTATCCTACCCTGTTTCGCGCGCCTTGGGGAGGCGTTGCGGATAGATTTCCCGCCTCATTACTGCACAAAATTTCAGCATTAACGCAAAATTTTGTATAATTTTCGGGCATCACCTCCGACAAGGCGTTTTTCTGCCGCTGAAAACTTGTGCTGCACCTGCGAAGATTGCGTGATGAGCGCGGGGCCACCAACTGGCCTGCAAGAAAGGGGTGCAACGTGAAAATGATCATTGCTGCCATAAAGCCATACAAGCTGGACGAGGTGCGCGAAGCGCTGACCGCCGTTGGTGTGCGTGGGATGATGGTGACGGAAATAAAAGGCTTTGGCGCACAGTCAGGCCATACAGAGATTTACCGCGGCGCAGAATATGCGGTGAATTTCGTACCGAAAATGCGGCTGGAAATGGTTGTGGCCGATGGCTTGGCCGATCAGGTGGTGGACACCATCGCAAAAACCGCCAGCACGGGAAAAATTGGCGATGGCAAAATCTTCGTTCTTGACGTGGCGGGCGCTTTGCGCGTGCGCACGGGCGAGACCGGCGATGACGCGCTGTAAAGGGGCAAAAGGGATGTCAAAGATGAAGAAACTACTCACACTGGCGGGCGCGGGGCTGATGGCCGCCGCGATACCCGCTTTTGCGCAAAATGCTGCGCTGGTGCCTTATGTCTATGAAAAAGCTGTGCATGGCGGGGACATCGCTTGGATGAGCATTTCGACCGTTCTGGTCTTGTTGATGATCATTCCAGGCCTTGCGCTGTTTTACGGCGGCCTTGTGCGCACCAAAAACATGCTGTCGATGCTGACCCAAGTTTTCGCCATTTCGGCGGTGGTTTGCATTATCTGGGTCACCTATGGCTATTCACTAGCGTTTTCTTACGGCGGGTCGATGGATACCTATGTCGGCGGTTTTTCAAAGGCGTTTTTGTCGGGTGTGGATGCCACAACGCTGGTGCCAACCTTTACCAACGGCGTCTGGCTGCCTGAATACACGTTCATCGCGTTCCAGATGACTTTTGCCATGATCACGCCTGCGCTGATTGTTGGTGCATTTGCCGAGCGGATGAAGTTTTCGTCTCTGCTGGTATTCACGATCCTTTGGGTGACATTTATCTATTTCCCGATGGCGCACATGGTTTGGTGGTGGGGCGGCCCAGACTTCTTGGCCGAACAACAAACGCTGAAGCTGATTGCAGAGGCTGCTGGTGATACCGCTGGTGCTGCGGCGGCGGCTGCCAATTTGGCCGCGAACGGGCTGTTGTGGAACTGGGGCGCGCTAGACTTTGCAGGCGGCACTGTGGTGCACATCAACGCAGGTGTGGCGGGTCTTGTCGGCTGCATCATGCTGGGCAAGCGCGTGGGTTATGGCAAAGACTCGATGGCCCCCCATTCGTTGACCATGACCATGATTGGCGGCGCTTTGCTGTGGGTTGGTTGGTTTGGTTTCAACGCTGGGTCCAACTTGGAATCCAACGCAATCACCTCGCTGGCGATTGTGAACACCTTTGTCGCCACGGCTGGCGGCGGCGTGGCGTGGATGTTCGCCGAATGGCTGCTGAAGGGCAAACCATCGCTGCTGGGTCTGGTGTCGGGTGTTGTAACGGGCCTTGTGGCCGTGACCCCTGCCGCTGGTTTCGCTGGGCCAATGGGCGCGCTGGTGCTGGGTCTGGTTGCGGGCGTGGCTTGCTTCTTCTTCGTGGCCTACGTCAAGAATATGTTCAAACTGGATGACAGCTTGGACGTGTTCGGTATTCACGGTTTGGCAGGCATCATCGGGGCTATTGCGACGGGTATTCTGGTTAACCCTGCTTTGGGCGGCGCTGGTATTCCTGACTACACCTCGGTGCCTGGCACGCTACAAGTGGGCGCCTATGACATGATGTTCATGTTGACTGCGCAAACTAAGGCGGTGCTGTTTACGATTGCCTTCTCGGGTATCGGATCGTTCATTCTGTTCAAGCTGGTGGATATGGTCATGGGCCTGCGCGTCAAAGAGGACATTGAACGCGAGGGTCTGGATTTGGCCGAGCATGGCGAGCGTGCCTACAACAACTAATCCAAAATGGGGCGGCCTTGGGGCTGCCCTACATTACAATCATTGCAACACGATCCTCCCTTGGTGTCTGCCCAGCCCGCCGCGCAAGTGGCGGGCTTTTTTCATGGCTTTTGCGGCGTATTTCGCGCGAATTCCGCTTTACTTTGCCCCGATTCCCCTTTAACGCCGCCCAGTCGCGCCATGCACCCTTGAACGTTGGCGGACTAATTTATGGAGAAAAACTATGGCACGTGAGATCCCAGATCTTATCGCCGAGGCACGGATGGGGACAGGCAAGGGGGCCGCTCGTCAATCTCGTCGCGATGGATATGTACCCGGAATCGTCTATGGCGACAAAATTGCGCCTATGCCGGTTAAATTGAAATATAACATGCTGCTCAAGCGCCTGCGTCAGGGCCGTTTCCTGTCGACTTTGTTCAATCTTAAAGTCGAAGGTCAGCCCGATGTGCATGTGGTTTGCCGCGGCGTTCAGCGCGATGTGGTCAAAGATTTGCCCACCCACGTTGACTTTATGCGCCTGCACGATGACAGCCGTATCAACCTGTTCATTCACGTTGAATTCATCAACCACGAGGCCAGCCCTGGCCTAAAGCGTGGCGGCACCCTGACTGTTGTGCGCTCGGACGTGGAACTCGAAGTGCTGGCATCGGATATCCCCGATCACATCACGGTGGATTTGACGGGCCGCAAGATGGGCGAAGTCATTCATATCGATGACGTTGTGTTGCCAGAGGGCGTAAAGCCCACCATCGCGCGCAACTTTGTGATCGCCAATATCACTGCGCCTTCGGGCTTTGTGGAAACCGAAGAATAAGGCGGCAGTGCTGCTGAATTAAAAAGGCGCGGCAGGGTGAACCTGCCGCGCCTTTTTTACACGCCGATACCCTGACTTGGCAAAATTTGCACCGCGCCAATCTGCCAGCCCTCGGGCGTTTCAACCATCATATAATCCAAAATATGTGTGGCCCCTGCCTGATCGACCATCAGAACCCGTTGCCACAAATTACCCGCTATGCTGCGCAGCTCTAGCATGCGCACATCGCGCGGGGCGACGACCATGGGATAGCCGCTGCGCACCATCATTTCGAACCGATCGGCGGTGGCGAACATATCTTTGATACGGGGGGCGGCAAAGGTGAAGGCGGCGGCGAAATCATCTGCCGCCATCGCCGCGATTTGCGATTGGATCGTGGCCTGTATCGGCGGGCTGGGCGGCTGCGCCTCTTGGGCGGTCACGGGCAGGGCAAGCAGGATCAGCAAGACAAAAAGGCGGCGCATTGGGCACTCCTTTGGTTGATACTCAAAAACGATAGGCCAAGCGTGAGGTTAGTCAAATCACTTTTAACCATGCCATCCGCCAGCCTGATGCGCGCAGTAGCTTTGGCAGGCCATCACAAAACTTTGTCGCGGAAACGACGCTTGTCGGCAAAGCAGTATTGGCGTATCGGTATGTTGCGCGCGGTGAATGCGAACATTTTGACCAGCGGCACGCAATTTTCAGTCAAATGTGCGAGACTTTGTTGATGATACCCCTGATTGTGCACCAAACCGAAGAGTCGTTATTAAGCATATCACCATCGGTCGCCGAAGCGATGTCAGAGCTTAGGGGATCAAATCCAGAATGCGAATTTCGTTTTTATGATGCAAAATCGCGTCGAGATTTCATCGCTGATAATTTTCCTCAGCGCGTGCTGACCGCCTATGATGCCATCGCACCCGAGTATAATGTCGCTAAGGCTGATCTGTTTCGTTATTGTGTTGTTTATACAATTGGTGGATTTTATGTTGACGTGAAAAGCGGATTTTCAAAGAAAATTTGCGACATACAACCTTTGAACGCTCAACTGCTAATTATCGGGGATGCAAGTCGGCGAAATTTTTTTTTGGCGCAATCCGATCCAGCACTTTTCAAAAGTAGAAACCGGAATTTATTACGAAATTCAGCCTTTGCAGGCGCCGCGGGCAATACATTTTTGAAATCTGTGATT
>CAXNIF010000063.1:0-7931 GCA_964202345.1 Cypionkella sp. | reverse complement strand
GATCAAAGCGCTGATAAGCCCTAGCCCACGCTTGCGCTGGCGGCACCCTTGGGTCAAACTGGTGATAGCGATGAAAAGGGGCGGGCGATGTCTGTGCAAATCGGGGCCAATCATGTGGGGCAAGCCGTGACGCGGCAGGGTCTGAACCTGCCCCAAGTGACCTTAACGCGCAACGCGCCCATGCCGCTTGATTTGGATTGGGCCTTGTCGGTGCAGGCCAATACCTCAGCGATTGAGCGGCGCGCCGCCACCTTGCCCGCGCGGCGCAGTGTGAAAAAGGAATATCAGGCGGCATGGTTGTGCAAGGCCATTTCGCTGATCGATCTGACCACCTTGGCGGGGGATGACACGGCCGGCCGTGTGCAAAGACTATGCGCCAAGGCGCGCCAACCCGTGGCCCCTGCTCATCTACAAGCATTGGGCATGGAGGGGCTGACCGTCGGGGCAGTCTGCGTTTATCACGACATGGTCGAAACGGCCGTGCGGGCGCTGGAAGGGACGAATATTCCCGTGGCGGCCGTCTCCACGGGCTTTCCGGCGGGTCTATCGCCGCTGCATCTGCGCCTTGCCGAAATTGGCTGCTCGGTGCAGGCGGGGGCGCGGGAAATTGATATTGTGATCTCGCGCCGCCATGTGCTGACGCAAAACTGGCAGGCGCTGTATGACGAGATGGTCGAAATGCGCGCGGCCTGCAAAGACGCCCATGTCAAAGCGATTCTGGCCACAGGAGAGTTGGGCAGTTTGCGCAATGTGGCGCGCGCCAGCATGATTTGCATGATGGCGGGGGCTGATTTCATCAAAACCTCGACGGGCAAGGAATCTGTCAATGCCACCTTGCCCGTAAGTTTGGTGATGATCCGCTGCATCCGTGATTTCCACGACAGAACGGGAATCAAAGTGGGCTACAAGCCCGCCGGCGGCATCGCCAAGGCCAAGGATGCGTTGACCTATCTGGCGCTGATCAAAGATGAGTTGGGCGAGGCGTGGTTGTCGCCAAATTTGTTCCGCTTTGGGGCATCGTCTTTGCTGGGCGATATCGAGCGCCAACTTGAGCATTATTTGACAGGCGAATATTCGGCGGCGCACCGCCATGCCATGGGGTAGGACAGGCGATGACAGTCAAGGATATTTTCGACACCATGGCCTATGGCCCCGCCCCCGAAAGCGCGGCCGAAGCTTTGGCATGGATTGCCGCCCATCAGGGGCGTTTTGGCCATTGGATTGACGGGCAGTTTTGCGAACCTAAGGATGTGTTTGAAACGACCAACCCCGCCACCGCCAAGCTGCTGGCCCATGTATCCCAGGGCGATGCCGCCGATGTTGATCGGGCGGTGACATCGGCAAAAGCCGCGCAAAAGAAATGGGCTGCGCTGGCCCCCCATGCGCGGGCGCGGGTGCTTTATGCGCTGGCGCGGATGGTGCAAAAACACGCCCGGCTATTTGCGGTGCTGGAAACTTTGGACAATGGCAAACCCATCCGCGAGACTCGCGACATCGACATTCCACTGGTCGCGCGGCATTTTTATTATCATGCGGGCATGGCGCAATTATTGGCCTGTGAATGGCCCGATCACGCGCCATTGGGCGTGGTGGGGGCGGTGATCCCGTGGAATTTCCCCCTATTGATGCTGGCGTGGAAAGTGGCCCCTGCATTGGCAACCGGCAATGCCGTGGTGCTAAAGCCTGCCGAATACACGCCGCTGACCGCGCTTTTGTTTGCCCAGCTTGCGGGCAAGGCCGGTTTGCCAAAGGGGCTGTTGAACGTGGTCACGGGGGCGGGGGCAACGGGGGCGGCTTTGGTGGCCCATCCAGATGTTGCCAAAATCGCCTTTACAGGCAGCACCGAGGTGGGCCGCGCGATCCGCGTGCAAACGGCGGGCAGCGGCAAGGCGCTGACCCTAGAGCTGGGCGGCAAATCGCCCTATATCGTCTTTGATGATGCCGATATCGACAGCGCCGTCGAAGGGTTGGTGGACGCGATTTGGCTGAACGGTGGGCAAGTTTGCTGCGCAGGAAGCCGACTTTTGGTGCAAGAAGGCATTGCGCCGCGCTTTCACGACAAGCTGCGCCGCCGCATGGACGGGCTGCGGCTGGGCGATCCGTTGGACAAATGCATCGACATGGGCGCGATCGTGCATCCCGTGCAATTGGAACGCATCCGCACTATGGTCGCTGGCAGCGACGGCGCGGTCTATCATGCCGCCAGTCCCTTGCCCGAAGGCTGCTATTACCCGCCCACGCTGATTACGGGGCTGTCTTCCTCTAGCGCATTGATGCAAGAGGAAATCTTTGGCCCTGTTCTGGTGTCCATGACATTTCGCACCCCCGAAGAAGCCGTGGCGCTGGCCAATAACACCCGCTACGGGCTGGCCGCTTCAGTTTGGAGCGAGAATATCAATCTTGCCTTGGATGTTGCGCCAAAATTGGTGGCGGGCGTGGTGTGGGTGAATGGCACCAATATGTTTGATGCCGCCGCTGGCTTTGGCGGTATGCGTGAAAGCGGGTTTGGCCGCGAAGGCGGCTGGGAAGGGCTATTGCCCTATCTGCGCGCAAAAGCGCCGCGCAAGCCCCTAGCGCCGCCCCGCTTTTCCCCAACGGAACCGCGCTTGCCAGATGTCATCGACCGCACGGCAAAACTGTTCATCGCGGGCAAGCAGGCCCGCCCCGATGGCGGCTATACCCAGCAAATCCTTTCCCCCAAGGGCAAAATCTTGGGCGAAGTGGGCATTGGCAATCGCAAAGATATTCGCAATGCCGTCGAGGCGGCGCAGGCGGCCAAGTCTTGGGGCAAAACCACCGCCCACCTGCGCGCGCAGATTTTGTATTTCATCGCGGAAAACCTGTCGGCGCGCGCGGGCGAATTTTCCCGCCGCTTGGCCGATTTGGGCAGCAAGAATGGCGCGGGCGAAGTGGAGGCCTCCGTTCAGCGGCTGTTCAGCTATGCCGCTTGGGCCGATAAGTTTGACGGCGCGGTCAAGCCCGTGCCTTTGCGCGGCACGGCGCTGGCCTTGAATGTGCCTGTCGGGGTGATTGGCGCCATCTGCCCCGATGAGGCTCCGCTTTTGGGCCTGATCTCGCTGATGGCCCCCGCCATTGCCATGGGCAATAGCTGCGTTCTGATCCCCTCGCAGCGCGCGCCTTTGGCGGCGACAGATTTTTATCAGGTCTTGGAAACATCCGATGTGCCTGCAGGTGTTGTGAATATTGTCACGGGCGATCATGCTGAACTGGGCAAGTCGCTGGCGGGGCATATGGATGTGGATGCGCTTTGGTCGTTTTCCTCAGGGCCGATTTCCGCGATGATCGAAAAACAATCGGCGGGCAATCTGAAACGCACTTGGGTCAATTACGGCCTTGCGACAGATTGGGCCAGCGCAGAGGGCCGCGCTTTTTTACGCGCGGCCACGGATGTCAAAACAATTTGGATTCCCTTTGGCGAATAATCATTGGCCCCGCATGGCCCGCCCGCGCTGCACCGCAGGGCGTGCCAAGAACCGCTGGATATAGGCCGACAGATGGGCGCGGGCGGGGCTCTCGAACAAATCGGCCGCAAGGTAGTGGTCGCGCAGATGTATCAGCCACGGCACAATCGCAATATCGGCGATAGAATAGGGGCCCGCCACCCAATCGCGCCCCGCCAGCCGGTCGTCCAAAACGCGCAAAAGCCGCGTCGCTTCGTCGCGATAGCGCGCGCGGGGGCGCGGGTCTTGGATGTCTTTGCCCGCAGCCACGTGAAAATAGCCAAACTGCCCAAACATGGGCCCGATGCCGCCCATCTGAAACATCAGCCATTGCAGCACCTCATAACGGTTTTCCGCAGGCAAGAGCTGGCCCGTCTTTTCGGCCAGATAGATCAAGATGGCCCCGCTTTCAAACAGCGGCAAGGCCGCGCCATTTGGGCCGTTGGGGTCAATGATGGCGGGAATTTTGTTGTTCGGGTTCAGCGACAAAAACGCGGGCGACAGTTGCTCATCGCTGGCAAAATCAATCACATGCGCCTCATAGGGCAATGCCATTTCCTCCAGCGCGATGGATACCTTGACCCCATTGGGCGTGGCCCGCGAATAAAGCTGAATCACCTTCGGGTCTTTGGCGGGCCAGCGCGCGGTGATGGGAAATTGGGTAAGATTGGACATGGTTCACTCTCCTGAAGCAGGCGGCCAACGCCTCCGCTGATTGCGTAAAATTTGATGCAATTGCGCCCATCTTATGCACTAATGGCAGCACGAACCAGCCTGTGCCAAGGGGCGCAGCCAGATAAAGGGAAGAAAAATGATTAAAGAATTTAAGGATTTTATCGCCAAGGGTAATGTGATGGACTTGGCCGTGGGTATCATTATCGGTGCGGCGTTTACGGCCATTGTCAGCAGCCTTGTCGGGGATTTGATCAACCCGATCCTTGGGCTCATCTTGGGCGGGGTGGATTTTACCAATATGTATCTGGTGCTGTCGGGCGATGTGCCTGCGAGCGCGGGTTTGCAAGTGGCACGTGATGCGGGGGCGGCCATCTTTGCCTATGGCGCCTTTATCACGGCAGTTATCAATTTTCTGATTATCGCCTTTGTGGTGTTTTTGTTGGTCAAGGCTGTAAACAAAATCAAAGGCGAAAAACCCGCCGCGCCAGAGGCCCCCAAAGGCCCAACCGAATTGGACGTGCTCAAAGAGATTTTGGTCGCATTGAAGAAGTAAATTTTGCCGATGATGCAAAGAAAAGCCCCCGATCGCTCGGGGGCTTTTTGTTTAGGCGGCGACGGCGTTGCGCGCAGGCCGTTTGCGCCCAAAATTCCACCAGATGCGATAGGCGGTCAGCGCGGCCAAAGGGGCGAAATGCACGGCAGCAGGGGGCCAACTGCCCCAATTGTGCAGCGCGGCCCAATGCAACAAGGTCAGTAGGGCCGCCGCATAGGTCCAGCGTTGCAGCGGCTTCCACCATGTTCCCATTTTGCGCACGGCCAAATCCATCGACGTGGCCGCCAGCGGAATAAACACCGCAAAGGCCAGCCAGCCCATCAGAATGTCAAAATCGGTCGCCTCGGCCAAAATCCGCGCCCATGTCTCTTCGACCACCAAATAGGCCAGCGTGTGCACCGCCGCATAGGCAAAGGCCGCGACGCCAAAATAGCGGCGGTTGCCCTTCAGCCAGCGGGCAAAGCCGCCGCCTTTGGTCAACAGCATCAAGGGCGTGGCCATCATAGAGATAATCATAAAGCGGGCGGCAAATTCGCCCGATCCGTGAATCACGCCGCGCAGCGCGCGGGTTTCTTCGCCAAAGAAGGGCGCAATCATAGCAAGGGCAGGCAGGGCCAAAATGGCCCATAGCCAATAGGGGTTCAGAAAGGAGAGGCGCGCGAACATGGGAAAACCTTTTTGCTGTTTTCCATTGAACGTCCGCGCGCGGCCATTCCGTCGCTAAATTTTCAGCGCCTCGGCCCCGGTGATGCTGGGCAGGCCCAGCGCCGCGCCCACGGCGCCGTAGGTCAGCTTGCCCGCATGCACGTTCAGCCCATTGAGCAAATGCTTGTCATCCGCGCAGGCCTGCTTCCAGCCCTTATTGGCCAGCGCCAGCATAAACGGCATCGTCGCATTGCCCAAGGCCAGCGTTGAGGTGCGCGCCACTGCGCCCGGCATATTGGCCACGCAGTAATGCATGATACCGTCCACGTCATAGATGGGGTCTTGGTGGGTGGTCGCGCGGCTGGTCTCAAAGCACCCGCCTTGGTCAATGGCCACATCCACCAGCGCCGCGCCGGGTTTCAATTCTTTCAGCTGCGCCTTCGAGATCAGCTTGGGCGCTGCCGCCCCCGGGATCAGCACGGCACCAATAATCATATCTGCCTCGCGGGCCAAAGCGATGGTCGTGGCGCCGTCGGCATAGGCGTTCTTGAACGAACCCCCGAACACATCATCCAAATAGCGCAGACGGTTCACGCTGCGATCCAGCACCGTGACATCCGCCCCCATTCCAGCCGCGATTTTTGCCGCATGGGTGCCAACAACGCCGCCGCCAATCACCAGCACTTTGGCAGGCAAAACACCCGGCACACCGCCCATCAACACGCCGCGCCCGCCATTTGCCTTTTGCAGCGTCCATGCGCCAACCTGAGGGGCCAAACGCCCCGCCACTTCGGACATGGGCGCCAGCAGCGGCAAACCGCCGCGATCATCGGTCACGGTTTCATAGGCGATGCAGGTCGCGCCGCTGGCCAGCAAGTCGTGGGTCTGCTCTGGATCGGGGGCCAGATGCAGATAGGTGAACAGCACTTGCCCTTCGCGCAGGCGTTTGCGTTCAACGGGCTGCGGCTCTTTGACCTTGACGATCATATCCGCGCTGGCAAAGACCTCTTCGGCGGTGGCGATAATCTTGGCCCCCGCGGCGGTGTAGTCGGCGTCGGAAAACCCCGCGCCAATACCTGCATGGGTTTCGATCAAAACTGTATGGCCTGCGTTCACCGCTTCGCGCGCGGCATTCGGGGTCATCCCGACGCGGAATTCTTGTGGCTTAATCTCTTTGGGGCATCCGATTTTCATTTTGCTCTCCCTATATGCCAAAGCGGCGATGGGAAAAGAATGCGGCAGGGCGCACGCAATTGCTTTGACATTTTGGGCGGATTTTGCCTCTATGGCGCAAGATTTATCGCCGATATGCGTAGGATTTCGAAGAAATGACCACCGATCCACAGCTAGACGCAACAGACCGCCGCATATTGCGGATTTTGCAGAAGGATTGCCGCATCACCAATGCGGAATTGGCCGAAAAGGCGAATCTGTCCGCCAGTGCCTGCCACCGCCGCGTGGCGCGGCTGGAATTGGACGGCTATATCGCCGCCTATGTCGCCCTGCTGGACGCGCGCAAACTGGGGCGGCCCACCACGGTTTACGTCGAAATTGCTCTGCAATCCCAAGCCGAGGATGTGCTGGACGCTTTTGAGCGCGAAGTCGCCCGCGTGCCCGACCTGCTGGAATGCCACCTGATGGCCGGCAGCGCCGACTACCTGCTAAAGATCATGGCCGAAGACACCGAAGATTTCGCGCGGATACATCGGCAGTTTTTGTCGCGCCTGCCAGGGGTGCGGCAGATGCAATCATCCTTCGCGCTGCGCACAGTGGTGAAGACGACGGCGCTCGAGGTTTAGGGGAATGGGCCTAACTTTAGAACGACAGCCGCCCGCCGTGTCTGCGCTGCCAGCTCCAGCCCTTCATGCCTGACCCCGCAAAGGCAAGGCAGAGGAGGGGGATGATCCAATCAGTGACTAGCTTTGCTTGCAAAACTGGGGCTTGTACTGCCTCAAACCATTGCCGCGCTGACGCAGCGGCCATGGCCACAAGGAAGGCAAGAAATAACACAACAACAAATGGGATCCATGCGCCGTGCCCCCCGCGAATGCGAAACGAAACCCCGAAAAGAATCAGCCCAAGCACTGACAATGCGGCCGCAGCGGCAATGTTTGGCGCTTGCTGCACGATTTGCATCAACCCTAGCAACAAGGCGTTTGTGCCCATCATCAAGCTTGGCAATCCCGCCATCCGCACAGCCTCTGCCGCGCTGGTTTGATCTGTGACAACGATCCAAAATCCAAAGAACTTTGCCTTTGTCATGTCAAACCCATTTGGCTGATAATGTTTGGACAAGAATAAACAAAACTGTCCGAACCTGACAAGCCCTAGCATTTGCGCATTGCAAATGAAAAGCCCCCACTTCGCAGCGGGGGCCAGACATCGGGGCACGACACCCCCAGCTTTGGTGATCGCCTGCCGCTTTTTCGGTACCGAAAAACGGCTAGGCCCTAAATCACATACCGCCTTCGCGCTGAATTTTCTTCCGCGCGAGCTTGCGCGCACGGCGCACGGCTTCTGCGGATTCGCGCGCTTTTTTCACGGAGGGCTTCTCGAAATGTTGCTTTAGCTTCATTTCGCGGAACACGCCTTCGCGT
>CAXNIF010000062.1:0-7970 GCA_964202345.1 Cypionkella sp. | reverse complement strand
TTTGCTGGCGGACGAGCCGACAGGGAACCTAGACCCTGCCACCTCGGACAAGGTGTTTGACGCGCTGATGGACTTGGTGCGCGAGACGGGGCTATCGGCGCTGATTGCCACGCATAACCTTGCGCTGGCGGCAAAGATGGATCGCAGGCTTTATCTAGAAACGGGGCGCCTTAGCCCGCAGAATGAGGGCGCGGCAAAGTGATCGCTTGGCGAATTTCGGCATAGTCCATATAGCCAAGCCGCGCCATTTGGCCAAACATCGCGGGCGAGAATTGCCCTTTGGCGTCAAGGCAGGTCTCGTCGATATGCACCCCGATCACTGTGCCAATCACCAGAAAATCCGCTCCGCCGTCGAGGGTGATGATTTGCGTCATGCGGCATTCCAAGGTGGCGGGGCTGGCGGCCACGCGCGGGCAATCGATCAGGCGGCATTCGGCCTTTGAGACATGGCTGCGGGCAAACTCATCCACCCCATGGGCAAAGGGCGCAGAGGTGGCGTTCATCGCTTCAAGCAGGGCACGACTGACAAGATTGATGGCAAAAACGCCCGTCTCGCGGACATTGGTGATGGTGTCCTTCAAGCCGCCCGCAAAGACCACTTGGGGCGGATCATAGGCCACCGCGTTAAAGAACGAATAGGGGGCCAGATTGTCGCCCCGCCTGGCGCGGGTGGCAATCCAGCCAATCGGGCGCGGTGCCACCAGAGCGTTAAACGGATTATGCGGCAAGCCGTGGCCGTCTTTGGGTTGGTAGAACATGAGGAACTTTCAGTTTCGCCGCTATATCAGTTTGATCGGATAGAGGGGCCATGCTAGGCGCATTTGCAAGTGATTCCATCCCTGCAGAAGATTAGGGCCGCGCCTTGTATCAGCTAACCGAGGAAACCGAAGGCGATTGGTGGGATGTCGAGGCGCTGTATGATCTGTGCTTTGCCCCGTCGCGCACGGCGCTGTCATCCTATCGGCTGCGCGAAGGCGTGCCCACAGTGGCCGCTTTGTGCCTGATCTTGCGCGATGAAGATGCGGCTTTGGCGGCGGCGATCCGCTATTGGCCTGCCGAAATCCAAACCGCACATGGCGCCGAAGATGTGCTGTTGCTGGGGCCCATCGCCGTTCACCCCACAAGGCAGGGCGAGGGGCTGGGCGCCTTGTTGATCAATCAAAGTTTGGCGCAGGCGCGGCGTTTGGGATGGGAGCGTGTGCTTTTGGTGGGCGATGCCCCCTATTACGGGCGATTTGGGTTTGTGAAATTGCCCGGCGTTGAGATGCCCCCGCCAACCAATCCTGACCGAATATTGGGACTCGCGCTGAAACTGGGCGCTTGGGACGGGGTAACGGGGCGCGTGACCCGTGCCGGCGGCTCTCTTTAGTCGATTTTCAACCGCAGGTTATATAATCTTTCTAAGGGTTTTTGCTGCGGTGGTGTTTCGCTTGCTTTGGCGATAAGAGAGTGTTTTCATCCTGCTATTGTATAAATTTTGGCAATATTATGCCGCTGAATGGGTTTTTATGTGATGGATAAGATCGACGCGACCATTGGAAAAAGCATACGTCATTACCGCTGGCTGCAAGGCATTTCCCAAGCCGAGCTGGCGCTTGCAGTTGGCATGACAGAAACGCAATTGCGCAGTCACGAGGCGGGAAAATCGCGGGTCACGGCAGCACGGTTGATGCTGATTGCTGGGCACCTTGGCGTTGATGTCGCGGCGTTTTTTCAACGTTATGAACAGATGGGCGCAGGCCCGCACAGATCGGAGACGGCCCGCCCACGCATGGCGGTTGATTCGGTTCAAAATGGCAAATATTTGGCCGCGTTGATGACCCATTTTCAGCGTTTGAACGAAACCCAAAAGCAGGCGGTGCTGCAATTGGTTATCTCCATCTCGAAGGAGGGGGGGCAAGCGCCCCTAAACGAGCAGGGCACCATGCGCGATTTGGCTGTTGCATCGCGGTCATCGATGGATCGGCGGGGGCGCGATGGACCTTATTGATCTGGGGGCAGCCGGGGCAAAGTCGCAAGATTTTGATCTGTTTTTGGACAAACTTCGCCAGCGCTATGGTTTTGACCACGCGGCCTATGCCGGCAGCAACCCCATCGCGGGAACGATACATGCCTATGTGACCTATCCAGATGAGTGGAAACAGTTTTACGTCGATCACAAACTGCATTTATGCGATCCCACCCTATCAAGTGCGGCGCGCAGCATCGCGCCGGTGGATTGGGGCAGGTTGGAACGCACCGCCAATTTCGACCGCGTGTTTCGCACCGCCTCTGATTTTGGCATCGTGCCACAAGGGCTGACCATCCCCGTGCGCGGGCCATATGGCGATGTTGGAATGTTAAGCGTCACGCGCAATTGTCTGCAATCGGAATGGGATCGTCTGATTCCGATGATCGTATCCGATTTGCAATCGATTGCGGTGCATTTGCACGACGGCGCGATGCGCAGCCACAAATTGACCCGTGCCCTGCGCGCGCCAAACCTGTCCCAGCGCGAAGTTGAGATTTTGCAATGGATTGCCGCGGGTAAGTCGCAGCAAGATGTGGGCGATATTTTGGGAATCTCGGTGCGCACGGTTGAGGTGCATCTGAGATCGGGGCGCGACAAGCTGTTCGCCCTGACAACGCCCCAAGCGGTGGCACGCGCGATTGCCATGGGCTTGATTTACCCGATTTAGGCCAATCGCCACAACCTGCCAAATCCAAATATCAACCCCTACGGGATTCCCCGAATATTTTCCTCGCCCCTGTGTTGTTAACCTTAATCCATCGTTAAACAACAAAGGAGGAGCGAAAATGATTCTCGTGATCGATGGCCTCAACCAAGATCGCTTTGCGGATGTCTTGGACGAGATGTTTCAGTTGCGCGCCCGTGTGTTTGGTGATCGCTTGGGATGGGAGGTTCAAATCACCGATGGCCGGGAATTTGACCAATTTGATGATCTGAACCCTGCCTATGTGATCGGTCTGGATGAGGCTGGCCATGTTATTTCCTGTGTGCGCGCCTTGCAAACCACGGGGCCGCATATGTTATCGGATGTCTTTCATGCCATTTTGGATGGCGAGCCGCCCCTGCGCAGCGCCACCGTTTGGGAATCGACGCGATTCTGTGTCGATACCAACCGGTTGTCGCGTGATGGAGAGATGGCAGCGGTTTCGCGTGCCACTTCGGAATTGATGATCGGGTTTTTAGAATATGCCAAACGTTCAGGCATTTCCGATATCATCACGGTGATCGATCCGATCATGAACCGCGTTCTTAGGCGGTCAAATTGCGCGCCCTATGACTACTTGGGGAAAACCACACCCATGGGCAAAGTATCGGCCATGGCGGCCTTATTGGATTGCACAGATGCACGCATTGATGGTCTGCGCCACTTTGCTGGGATTATCGGCAATGTGTTTTTGTCTGACGATGAGGCGCGCGCATTGGTTGACGCGCGTTTGGCACCGCCAAAGCCTGCGCCAACACGCTCTGGGCAAAGCGACATTGTCGCCTATTGCCGCGCCCAGATCGAATTGGCCAGCACCGAAGAAGAGCGTATCGCCGCACAACGTCTGGTCGCGCATCTTATCGAACAGGGGCTGCACCCTGCCATGTAGCAAGCGGGGCCATGTAGCAAGCGGGGCCAAGCGGCACCAAAGCCAATATCGCAGGCCAACCAGCCTGCGATATATCACAAGATGAAATCACTCGCCTTTAGGTTATGCAGGCCGGTTAGCTTAATGAAACCATCGGCGATATTGTCCCCATCAACATCCAAATAGATCATGGTATAGTCATTGACCTTACCAGGATTGTTGAATTTTCGCGCATAAATTTCCCCGCCATCATCGGTGCTGAAGGCGGCATTTCGTAAGAAAGTAAAGGCGTTATTGCCCGCATCAAGGCTACTGGCATCAATTTGCGAGAGGTCGATTTTATCCACGCCCGAACGGAAGCCATCAATGACATCGGGCTGTGCCGGATCGGTGGATAAATCCGCCATCGACGTAAAGACAAAGACATCGCGCCCATCCCCGCCGTGCAAAAGATCTGCGCCCGCCCCGCCCCCCAGCGTATCGTTGCCCGCCCCGCCATAAAGGCTGTCATTGGATAACCCGCCCTCCAGACGATCATTCTGGCTGCCAGCGTCAAGAATGTCGCGCCCATCACCGCCATGCAGCGTATCCGCGCCAAGGCCGCCGTAAAGGCTGTCGTTGCCCCCGCCAGCATCCAGCACATTTGCCCCAGAATTGCCAACCATGTAATTGGCGTCGTCATTGGCAGTGATATTGTGGTTGCCACTGCCCAAAAGACGGATGGAATCGATCCCCGCCATGGAAGATGATCCTAAGTCGACCGAAGCGTAAGACTGCAATTCATCCCAACCAGCTGTATCATGTAGGCTAAACCCAGTTGCGCCTTCGTCTAGAATATAGACGTCATCGCCACTGCCACCATAAATCGTATCGCCGCCCAACCCGCCATAGATCGTATCATGGCCCCCGCCTGCATCCAGCACATTGGCCGCAGAATTGCCCAGCAATTTGTCATTGCCGCTGCCAGAGATCGCATTTTCAACCGTAGCGCCGCGCGCGATACCCAAATTGTGACGCCCGCCCAAAACCGAAGATAGGCTTTCTTGCGCCAGCGTGATGACTTGATTTGCCGAGGTTTGGCTAAAATCCAGCGTATCCGTGCCGCCAGTATCGTAGACAGTCATCGCCATCAAAGCGCCCGATTGCACCGCCGCATCAATGGCGGCCACGCCCGTATTTGCGTTAAACCCGTAAGTTGTATCGCCGCCAAAGGCTGTGCCGGGGGTGCCATATAGGGTTTGGATCGCGATCATATCCGCGATCATGGGCCCATACATATAGCGGAACGACGCATTGACATGGGTATTCCAATCGCGTGCATTGCCAAAGTCATATTCGTCGTTATCGGCCTGCATATACGACATGATCGACCATGCCAAAGAATCGTTCACATAGAAATTGTCGGTGCCATAATCGGCGCTTCCATTGTAATTTCCGCCATGTGCCAATCCCAAAGCGTGACCGATTTCATGCAGGTAGGTTTCGAAGGAATAGCTTTCCAGCGACGTGCCAAAGTTGTCCAACCAACTGGCCGAAACCATGACCTCAGACCTTTCGATGGTGGTGCCATTGGTAAATGTCTGCGCATAGGCGGTTGTATCTGGATCATTGTCATAAAAGGTGATTTCCGCCGTGCCGCTTGTCACTCGGTTAAAGGTGATGCCCGTATAGGCCGACCACACATCCAGCGCGGCATTGGCAAGGGCCTGCCCCTGCTCTGAGAGGCCCGATATATTGACCGTCAAGGCACCATCCCCGCCCACATCAAAAGCCGCAGCTTCGGGTGTGCCAAAGAAAGCTTGACCGTTGTTGATCAATTGCCAGGCGATTTCATCAACGGTGAAATCATAGCCATTGGCGTTACTTTCGGTCACCGACAGCAAATACTCGCCTGTTTGCGACCCATACGCATCGGCCTCGATGAAAAATGTGCCCGACTGCGTTGCGGTAAAGGTCAGCGCGGCATCCCTCTCATGCGTGTTGCTGCCTGAGGTGAAGCCGTCATCATTAGTGGCAAGTTGACTGCCATTGCCATTCAAAATCCGAACCAAAGGGTCGGTCAGAAAATCACTGCCATAGCCCAAAAGCCGAATGCTATAGGTCACGCCCGCCTGCAATTCGATGGCAAACCAATCCTCATCGGTGCTGCTTGACAATTGCCCTGATACCGATTGACCCACCTCAAAGCGATAGGCCGTTGCCGTGCTTTCGGCAGCATCCGCGCCTTCGATCACCAATCCCTGACCAGATAAGATACCATCCCCCGTGATCGCAGAGCGATTTGCATCATTGACATGCAAATCAAGTGCGGCGGTGGCCGAATTTGGGTTGCGTAAGGCGCAGATCATGCACATGGGTCAAACCTTTTTCTTATGGCAACTTTGTCAGATGATGCCGCTATTGAGTTTCAATGAACAGGGGGAATTGACGCAAAAAGGCACGCAAAAGGCCCTTGTGCAATAAACTTGGGGAATTTGAATCATATAAAGTGGAAGATAGGGGTTTTAACGCATGCGCAACACCCTCATCGTCGCGCCAAAAACCGGCCAGCGCCGCATTATGAACGCCCGCAGCCGTGACCGTTACATGGAGGCTGGGCAAAATATCGCCCCCCTGTGCAATTTGGAATTGTGGGGCGATAGACTGGGCGATACTGGGCGCAAGATCGCAAAGCGATTGCGCCTGCGCGGACAAAATCACCTCTTGCCCGCTTTGCGCGGCAATGTCGCAATGCAGCGCGATCACCGGGCGATCTGTTGTGGCGGCCAAGGGCGTGGCCAGCCCCAAAAGGCCCAGCCCAAAAACACCTCGCCCAAAAACACTGCGCCCAACAACACCTCGCCCCAAACGCCGCCCCCCCCCCATTGTTGGGATAAGCCTAGCCGACTTGCTGAATAATTTCAACCTTTAGCCGCAAATCATCCATTTTTTCGCAAGTTATTTGCTGATTTGAGCGAAATCACGGGGGGGAACGCGGGGGGGGGGTAAATGGTGCTGCAAGAGAGGATTGAACTCTCGACCTCACCCTTACCAATAAAGCGATTTTATCGATTTATTGCTATCGAAACAATGTGTTACAAAAGTAGCATAGTTTTTTGTAGCATACCCATTGCTCAAATTTGGGTAGATGAACAATTTCAATGGTTTGAACTGATTTTCTTGCTGTCTGTCAGGATGTGGTTTCCCCGTTATCAACGTCATTCAGCACGTTCATCAGCCATGTTGGCCGTGTTCTAAAGCTATCAGAAAAATCATCTGCCGATCAAGCGCGACGTGCTGCCTTGCGTGGCTTTGTTGGCTTGAGTTTGCGAAAAGTTGCCTGTGCGGCTGCAAGCACAGCATCCAGCTCACCAGCCTTGGCGGCAGTGATCACAGTGTCAATCACAGACACCAGTTTGCTTTTGGGGCCAACAGCAATGGCCGTCCTGCCTGCGTTCAGTGTGATAACCCTGTTGCCATAGCGCAGTACCAAAAAGCAGTTGCCCTGTGCATCCATGCGCCACCAACGTTTGACACGCTTGGGCATGGTGACCAGTTGTTTGGTGCCATCCACATCTACCACCCATTTGCGCTTGGTGGGTTCAAATCCCAGTTCCTTTGCCAGTTCACGCTGCTGTTCAAGCTGCTTGATAAACTTGGCACGGCGCTGGATCACAGGATCGGCAACGGTGCTGCGGGGCAGGGGCACGAACACCAAGGCAGTTAAGATACTCAAGTGGTTTTCCCTTGCCGATCCTTGTTTTATTAATCGATCACGATGCTGCGCCGCGCTTGGATTTGCCTTTGCGGGCTGCTGTCACGGCATCAATCGCTGCATCCAGTTCACCCTGATCCACCGCCTGCACCAATGCTTTGATCAGCAGCGGAATGTCTGCCAGCTTTGATACTTCCACAGCTGACTTGCCTGCCTTCACTTCCAATGGCACAGCACCATAGCGCAAGCCAAACTGCACAGTGCCATTAGCACCCACTGTCCACCATTGTCGCAGTTTCACGGGGCGCTGCGCCTTGCTGCGATTGCCCGCATCATCGGTGATCCACACTGATTTGCTGCGCTGATAGGCTGCGCCACCAAGGGCCGCTTCCACAATTTTCAGCTGTTCCGTCAGCTGTTCAACCAGTTTGACGCGGCGATCTTGCTCCACGCTGCGTTTCACCTTGGGCGCAAGCGCCACAATCTTCAATTTGTCCAACACGCCCATCATAGCCTCCCTCAGCATTGCGTCTGCTGTTAGCTATGTGGTCAAGTCATTGGCTTTCCTACCGAAAAGACGGTGACGCCGATCAGAATTCTTTTACCTGCATTTACAAAGCTGTGAGGATTTGATGCATGGGAATGTCTTAGCCTTTCTCAACTTTTCATGTATCCGATGCCAACGCTAAACATT
>CAXNIF010000061.1:0-8131 GCA_964202345.1 Cypionkella sp. | reverse complement strand
CAAAAGCGAAAGGTGCAAAAGCCACGCCCATGCTGAGCCCAAGGGCCAGTTTAGACAGTTTGGTCATAATTTCCTCCCAGAAAACAGAGATGTTTTTCTCATCTGTTCTATCAGACTGACAACATGCCCCCAGAGTCGCAAATCTGATTCAAGCAAAAACCTATACATATCCATCAATCGTGTGGGGGATACAGGAAAATAGGGGGTGATAAATGATAACTGGCAACCCATTGGACATGGCCTGCCTAGAGATCGGGGCGTCTTTTCATACAATGGCGGGCCAAGTTGTTGCCGCCCTTCGCCCACACCCACTCGCGCGGCCATCGCACCATACTGCCCCCAAGTGTCAACGTCAGAGTAAAAATGATCCAAAGGGCAGTGCAAAATGTTGCCACGTTGGCGCTTTCTGGCTGCAAGGAGGGCGGGAGATTTTGGTCTTGGATTTATATTTGAAGGCTCGCCCGCACGTCGAGGCGGCATGAGCGAGTAGCCAGACTGAGTAAGCGCGCCCCTCATCGAACCAGCGGCCCAGCGGCTTCCCCTTCTTGGGCAAGCTTTGCTCGTAAAAAGGTCGAATACGCTCAATCTCGCGATCCAGTTCCTCTAGGCGCATTTGGGCTGCTACGATAAGATCGGCCTGGCCAAACGCGTAGGTGTCGGCTTCTCGATGCAAGAAATCATCGTAATCCAGCAAACCTCGAAACTGTTTAACGTCGTCATCGGGAGCAGCGGAAGCGCCTCCAGCTTGCTGTGCCATCTCACCCTCCCGCCTGCTCAAGCGCACTGAACTTGCCCAGCACATCGGCCGCCGTCAACTGCGTGTAGCGCTTCAATTCCCGCCACGAACGGTGGCCAATGACCAATGCGACCTCGGGGATGTCGAGCCCCTTGCGGAATAAATCGGTGATTGCAGCATGGCGCAGGTCATGGAACGTAAGATCGTCAATTTCTAAATACCGCGTCGTCTGGTGCCAGCGCTCAGAAATATACGCCGAACGGTAGGCGAAAATTCGGCCCACACCGCCCGTCAATTCGCGCCGCGCGCGGACGATGGCCATCGCCGCAGGCAACAATGGGACAACCTGATTGTTGCCAATCTTTTGTTTGGGGTCCTTGCGATCCCGCAGTCGCCCGATAACAGGATTGTGGCGAAGAAATCGCCGTCGCGCCTCAATCACCAACTCGGGGCGAATGTCGATGTTTTTGATATCGCGCGCCCAGTGCAGCACCTGCGACAAGTGGCCCAAGTGGCGCACGATTGAACTGGCCTTTAACCCCAAGGCTTGACGCTCGGCGATCCAGTCTTGCACCCGAAGCGCATTAAACGCGCGCAGCGGTGTCTGGCCAATCGAACTTGAGATTTACTTGTGGGACAGGTCCGCCGCCTTCGAGACGCGCACCTGCCGCAGATAGGCATCTACCAAATCAGCCAAAATCATTCGCGAAGGCGGTTGAATAACGCCCGCCCAACTGCCACCCTCAATCGAGCGCTCCAACTCCGATGACCAGGCCTGCGCATCAAGTTTTCGCAGGAACGTCTGCGCGCGGCAGACCCCGTTGCGCCGAATTTGCGCGCGGTATTTTCCCAAGGGAAGCTTAGTGATCGTTGCCATGTGCGAAGCCTGTAGGACGAAGTTGCAATTGCGGTAAACACACTGCACATCTGTGTGCAAATTATGTGCAATTGATACTAAAAAAGTATCTCTGCCTGCCAAGGGTAACTGCAAATATGCTGTATTTGCGCCATAAATCGTGTGGCGCAGAAATCCAGAATGTCACCCCCCGAGGATATTTGCAAAGAGAAGAACGCAAAGCGCTGCGTCTAACCTTTGCGCTGGTTGCGCAATTTGGCGAAGTAATCGATGCGCTTTTTCAGTTCCCGCTCAAACCCCCTTTCGGGTGGGGTGTAGTATATGGGGCGCTTCATGCCATCGGGAAAATAGTTTTGGCCCGAAAATCCATCAGGGGCATCATGGTCATAGGCGTAATCCACGCCATAGCCGATGTCCTTCATCAGCTTGGTTGGGGCGTTGCGGATGTGCAGGGGCGGCGGTTGACTGCCCGTATCGCGCGCGGCGGTGCGGGCGGCTTTGTAGGCAGTGTAAACGGCATTAGACTTAGGGGCGAGCGCGAGATACACCACGGCCTGCGCCAGCGCGAGCTCGCCTTCGGGCGAGCCCAAGCGTTCATAGCTTGCCCAGCTATCCAAGCAAATCTGCTGCGCCTGCGGGTCGGCCAAACCGATATCCTCCACTGCCATGCGGGTGATACGGCGGGCCAAAAAACGCGGGTCTTCACCCCCTTCGAGCATGCGCGCAAACCAATATAGGGCGGCATCAGGGTCTGATCCGCGCACCGATTTGTGCAGGGCGGAAATGAGATTGTAATGTTCCTCGCCAGATTTGTCGTATTTGCTGGCGCGGCGCATCAGCCGGCTTGAGAGGCCATCGCGATTGAGCGCTTTGTCCAATACCCAAGCCGCGACCTGTTCGATCAGATTCAACAGCGCGCGGCCGTCGCCATCGGCCATGTCCAGCAGCGCCTCGCGTGCAGCGCCATCCAAAGGCAGGGCGCGGCCCAGTTCGCGTTCGGCGCGCTGGGTCAGCAGCTCTAAATCGGTCAGGGATAGCCGTTCCAGCACAATGACTTGCGCGCGCGACAAAAGCGCGGCGTTCAGCTCAAAACTGGGGTTTTCTGTAGTGGCCCCGACCAGAAGGATCGTGCCATCCTCCATATAGGGTAAGAATCCGTCTTGCTGGGCCTTATTAAAGCGGTGAATCTCATCCACAAAAAGCAAGGTTCCCTGCCCGTTTTGGCGGCGCAGACGGGCTGATTCGAACACTTTGCGCAGATCAGGCACGCCCGTGAAAATGGCCGAGATTTGAACAAAGGCCAAATCGGTTGCATCGGCCAGCAGCCGGGCGATCGTGGTTTTCCCGACACCGGGCGGCCCCCAAAGTATGACAGAGGACAGGCTGCGGGCGGCAATCATCGCACCTAAGGGCCCGTTTGGCCCAAGCACATGGCCTTGCCCAATCACCTCGCCCAGCGATTTGGGGCGAAGGCGATCGGCCAACGGCCTGCCTTTGGAAAGGTTGGGGCCAGTTGGGTCCGTTGCTGCGGTGTCAAATAGATCGGCCATACGGCAAGGTTACGCGCGATTGGGCAAAAGAAAAAGGCCCGCCGAAAGGGCGGGCCATTAAAGTGATGTCGCAGGTCTTATTCGTCGCCTGCACTGGTGCGGGCATGGTCAGCCGCGCCTTTGGCATTGGGGTCGCGATCCACGAATTCGATGATGGCCATCGGTGCCATATCGCCAAAACGGAAGCCCGCCTTGAGCACGCGCACATAGCCGCCTTGGCGGTCTTTGTAGCGGGGGCCAAGAATTTCAAACAGACGCGCCGTATGCATATCTTGCTTGAGTTGCGCATGGGCTTGGCGGCGGGCGTGAAGATCGCCGCGCTTGGCCAGCGTGATCAGCTTTTCGATGATCGGGCGCAGTTCTTTGGCCTTTGGGAGGGTGGTTTTGATTTGTTCATGTTCGATCAAGCTGCCTGCCATATTGGCAAACAGCGCTTTGCGGTGTTCGTGGGTGCGGTTTAGGCGGCGATAGCCGCGAGCGTGACGCATGATAGTCTCCTAGCGTATGTTTCTACTTTGTCCGGCAGTGCCTACGTTTGGCCTGCTCACCTTGGGCTTGCGCCAGATTTTCCCCGCCATTGCGGGCATTTCAGGCGGGGGTAGCCCCCCGCCCTATTCTTAGAATTGATCCTCGAAGCGCTTGGCCAAATCTTCGATGTTTTCAGGTGGCCACTCTTCGACTTCCATACCCAAATGCAGGCCCATGCCCGACAGCACCTCTTTGATTTCGTTCAAAGATTTGCGGCCAAAGTTCGGCGTGCGCAGCATTTCGGCTTCGGTTTTCTGGATTAGATCGCCAATATACACGATATTGTCGTTCTTGAGGCAATTGGCCGAACGCACCGACAGTTCCAACTCGTCCACTTTTTTCAGCAGCAGCGGGTTGAATTCAAGGCCCGCATCTTCCATGCCTTTGCCGGCCGATTCAGGCTCGTCAAAGTTCACGAAGACGCCCAGTTGATCCTGCAAGATACGGGCGGCATAGGCCACAGCATCTTCGGGGGTCAGTGCGCCGTTGGTTTCGATTTTCATCGTCAACTTGTCATAGTCCAGAACCTGCCCCTCGCGGGTGGGGGTGACTTCGTAAGACACTTTTTTGACGGGCGAGAAAACGGCATCAATAGGAATCAGGCCAATGGGTGCATCCTCTGGCTTGTTCTTATCAGCCGAGACATAGCCCTTGCCCGTATTCACCGTCAGTTCCATGAACACATCTGCGCCATCGTCCAAATGGCAGATGACGTGATCTTTGTTCAACACGTCAATGCCGCTGGATTCCGAAATATCCCCCGCCGTGACAACACCAGGGCCTTTGGCGGAAATCGACAGGCGCTTTGGCCCTTCGACATTCATGCGCAGCGCGACGCCCTTCAGGTTCAAAACGATGTCGGTGACATCTTCGCGCACGCCCGCCACGCTGGAGAATTCATGCAAGACATTGTCGATCTGCACCGAGGTGATGGCGCCGCCTTGCAGCGACGACAGCAAAACGCGGCGCAGCGCGTTGCCCAAGGTCAGGCCAAATCCGCGCTCTAGCGGTTCGGCGATAACCGTGGCCGTGCGTGCAGCGTCATTTCCTGTTTTGACAACCAATTGCGCTGGTTTAATCAGTTCTAGCCAATTTTTGTGGATCATGCTTCCGCCTCCATACTTGTTTTCTGCCCATGTCCCGTAAGCAGGAAACTCCCGAGGGTCAAAATGACGAAATCGGGCCGTGCGTCATCGCACAGCCCGACCATAGAAAAATCTTAGACGCGGCGGCGCTTTGGAGGGCGACAGCCGTTATGCGCCAATGGCGTCACATCGCGGATGGACGTCACGTTCAAGCCAACAGCAGCCAAAGCGCGCAAAGCCGATTCACGGCCCGAGCCTGGGCCTTGCACTTCGACTTCCACGGTTTTCATGCCATGCTCTTGTGCCTTGCGGGCAGCATCCTCGGCGGCCATTTGGGCGGCATAGGGCGTTGACTTGCGCGAGCCTTTGAACCCCATGGTGCCCGAAGACGACCACGAAATTGCATTGCCCTGAACGTCGGAAATCAAGATTTTGGTGTTGTTGAACGAAGAATTCACATGAACCACGCCAGCGGCGATGTTCTTGCGTTCTTTTTTCTTGGTGCGGGTCTTTGTATCGCGTGCCATATCTGTGCGCTCCCCTTATTTCTTTTTGCCAGCGATGGCTTTTGCGGGGCCCTTGCGGGTGCGCGCGTTGGTGTGCGTGCGCTGACCGCGCACAGGCAGACCTTTGCGGTGACGCAGGCCACGATAGCAGCCCAAATCCATCAAACGCTTGATATTCATCGAGGTTTCACGGCGAAGATCGCCTTCCACCGTCAGATTGGCGTCGATATATTCGCGGATCGCCAAAATTTCAGCATCCGAGAGCTGATTGATCCGGCGAGCGCGATCAATTTTCACAGATTCGCAGATCTGTTCTGCGACAAAGGGGCCGATCCCAGTGATATAGGTCAGCGCGATAGGTACCCGTTTATTCGTCGGGATGTTGACGCCAGCAATACGTGCCAAACGCATATTCCTTTTGGTTGCGGTTCCGTAATGCCAGAACCTTTTTTCACAACAATGCAAGGGCTGCGCCCTCACACACGACACCTAGGTTTCGAAAAACTTAGGTTTTCCCAATAAAGGGAGGCCCGACAACGGTGATTCCATTGCAGGATGCCGTGCCATAAGGGCTTTTACCACGCCCGTCAAGGGCGTAGGGAAGGGGTTTAAGCAAGAATTTCTTCTGACTCGTTAGTCATCTTTATTTGTTCTTGCTGCGTTTATTCCCCAGCCGCCTGCAAAGCCTGCGCCAAAGGTAACTATAAAGGTCAGAACTTGCTTGAAGAGCTCTGGATCAGATTTTCCGAACATCCATGCCAAACCAAAAAATGCAAGAATTGCTATAACCACGTATAATAGCGAAAAAATGCGCCCTTTTTCGCGATAACTGTGTTCGCGTTTGCTTTCAGCTTCACCATTATCCAATAGCTTATCTATGTGCGCAGCGGTAACTTTCTTTGCTATTGGGTTACCCATTCCACCAGACGTAATAAGCCCAAATGTTTCTTTGATGGTATCCCTCATGGGAGGGGGCATTCTCTCCAAAATTTCTGTGGGAATTGGGGTATCGTTAGGGCCCTCTCCATCTGCGCCTGATTCAGACTGCAACATCGGAATGTCGGCGCTTTGCTTGATGTCTTCGGATTGATTCAATTTATCACCCCACAAATACCTTGAAGCTCAAGCGATCAAGAGCTCCCGATATGCGTTCATGGACTCGTGCTTCGACCTCATTCTCGATATACTTCGCAAGCACGAGTTCCAACAGATCTGCAAACTGCCTATCGTCAAGGGCAATTTCGCCCTTGACCTCCATCAGTTGCCCAAGCAGCTCTCGCAAGCGCAATCTGTTGCGCTCGTTCACCGAAGCAATAAGGTTGTGCTTCGCCTCTGCAATATGCAGCTCAGATGCACGAAAGCTAGAAAGGGAGTGTTTTCCCTTTTCGAGCGAAACTATACTGTTCATCACTTTGCCCTATTGGATGTCACAACGATTGTCGTGACACCTTCACGATATTTCATACAAATATGGCAATTATCGGACAAATAATCAAGGTTCCGTTAACAGCGCCAACGCCACTCACCGCCTCAAGCGTCAACGCCGATCCAGCACCTTAGCGATATCGGCCGCGACAGTGTCCATATCGTTCAAGCCATCCACGACCGAAAGCCCGCCCTTGGCATAGTAATAGCCAATTAGCGGCGAGGTTTGCTTGTAATAGGCCATCAGCCGCGTCTTCAAACTTTCGGCATTGTCGTCGGCGCGAACGGGTTGGCCTGCGCGGGCGGCCTCTTCGGCGCGACCAACGATCCGATCCACCAAAACCTCGTCCTTGACTTGCAGTTCGATGACAAAATGGATGCTTTGGCCCAGATCGGCCATCAACTCACCCAAGGCGTCGGCCTGCTTGAGCGTGCGGGGAAAGCCGTCAAAAATATAGCCGCCCTTGGCACCGCCCGTCGTCAGTTTCTCGCGGATCAGGCCGATCACGATTTCATCTGTCACCAGCTCGCCCCGCTCCATCACGGCGGCAACGCGGTTACCCATTTCCGTGCCCGAAGTCTTTGCCTCGCGCAGCATGTCGCCCGTGGACAATTGCAACATGTCGCGCTCGTCCATCAAACGTTTGGCCTGCGTGCCTTTGCCAGCGCCCGGGGGGCCAAGAAGAATAATATTGGTCATGGGACCCCTCAGCCACTAAAGCTTTGTTACCGCCGCGCTGGCGGCTTTTGGATGCTGCTGCGTTTTTTACCACGCAACTGCGACTTTTCAATCAGCCCTTCGTATTGATGAGCCAAAAGATGCGATTGCACCTGATTGATCGTATCCATCGTAACAGACACCACAATCAGCACCGATGTGCCGCCAAAATAAAACGGAATTGCGAATTCCGAAATCAGAATTTCTGGCAGCAAACACACCGCCGCCAAATAGGCCGAACCCAAGACTAAGATGCGATTCACCACATAATCCAAGTATTCTTCGGTCTTCTTTCCGGGGCGGATACCGGGAACAAAGCCGCCCTGACTGCGCAGGTTTTCGGCCACTTCGTCGGTCTTAAACGCGACATTCTGGGTGTAGAAATACGAAAAGAAGACGATCATCACCACCAAGAACAGCAGATACAGCGGTTGGCCATGGCCAAAATAGGCTAGAATGGTCGACATAATCGGCCCCGTGCCACCGCCCGAAAAGGTGGAGATGGTCACAGGGAGCAAGAGCAAGGAAGAGGCGAAAATCGCGGGGATAACGCCAGCAGGATTGACTTTGATCGGCAAATGCGACGATCCGCCATCATAAACCTTCATCCCTACAGTGCGGCGCGGATATTGGATGTTGATCTTGCGCAGCGCGCGTTCCATGAACACGACAAAAGCGATGACGACGACGACCATGACCATGACGGCCAAAATCACAGGGGTAGATA
>CAXNIF010000060.1:0-8263 GCA_964202345.1 Cypionkella sp. | reverse complement strand
TCTGTTCACCGCGCGCGCCTATGAGGATGTGCCTTTGCCCATTGCCTGCGGGCAAACCATCAGCCAACCTTCGGTGGTGGGGCTGATGACCCAAGCGGCCAATATCTCGGCCCGCGATGTGGTGCTTGAGGTGGGGACGGGCTCGGGCTATCAGGCGGCCATTTTGGCCCAGCTTGCGCGGCGCGTCTATACCGTGGATCGCCACCGCAAATTGGTCGCGCAGGCGCAAGAATTGTTCGATCATCTGGGCCTTATTAATATCACCGCCATGACAGCAGATGGGTGCTTTGGCCTGCCGGGCAGCGCGCCCTTTGACCGCATTATCGTGACCGCCGCCGCAGAAGACCCGCCCAGCCCCTTGCTGGCGCAGCTTAAAGAGGGCGGCATCATGATCGTGCCTGTTGGCCAATCGGATGCGGTGCAAAGCCTGATCAAAGTCACCCGCCACGCCACGGGCTTTGATTACGAAGAATTGCGCCCCGTGCGTTTTGTTCCGCTGCTCGAAGGGCTTGGTTCTGAATAGATTGTTGCTATATACTCACCAATCACTGCAATTTGCCCCAAAAATGAGGTTGACATGACCCAAATTACCCCAGTGACTCTGTTTTATTTGCGCCGCCCTTTGGGGCTGTCGGCGCTGTTGCTGCTGACAGCTTGCGGCGGGGCTGTGGATTGGGATTTGCGCGGCGGGCCGGGCGCGATGACCACGCGCGATGCCGCCTTGGCCGCCAGCGCGCCGCCGCCGCAAGCCGATGCCAATGGGCTGATCACCTATCCAGGCTATCAGGCCGTGCAGGCATCGGGCAATGAAACGGTGGGCGAAATTGGCCAGCGCCTTGGCATTGCGGGCGAAAGCTTGGCCCGGTTTAACGCGCTGAACGTCACGGATCGCCCGCGCCGCGGCGAAGTTTTGGTGCTGCCCAGCCCCGTGGCCATGGACCAAACATCGGGCGGGCTGGATGTGGGGGCCATTGCCTCGACGGCGCTTGACCGTGTGGACACGCAAACCATTCCTGCGGCGCCAGCCGCCCCCCCTGCGGCCAGCCCAGAGCCTGCCCGCCACAAGGTGCAGCGCGGCGAGACGGCCTTTGGCATTGCGCGGCAATATAATGTCTCGAGCAAAGCCTTGGCGCAATGGAACGGGCTTGGCCCCGATTTGGCCGTGCGCGAAGGGCAATATTTGATCATCCCTCTGGCGGGAGCCGCACCGCCAGAGGCGCCCGTTACATCGCCGGGCAGTGGCTCGCAAACCCCAGTGCCGCCATCGGCCAGCCAACCGCTGCCCGATCAAGACACCATCCCTGCCGCCGAAGCCAAGGCCAAGGCCGATGGCAAAGTGATCGATTTATCTCAGAATGTCACCGCAGCCTCGGCCGCGACTTTGGCCATGCCGGTATCGGGCAAAATCATTCGCGGCTATGCCAAGGGGAAAAATGACGGAATCGATATCGCCGCCCCAACAGGCACCCCCGTCAAAGCCGCGGCCGATGGCACCATTGCCGCCATTACCAAAAGCACGGCGGGAACCCCCATTGTGCTGATCCGCCATGCGGGCGGTATCTTGACGGTTTACGGCGGCGTGGATGGTCTATCGGTGGCCAAGGGCGATCAGGTGAAACGGGGCCAAAGCTTTGCGACTATCGGCAAGGGCGATCCGTCCTTTTTGCATTTCGAAGTGCGCAAAGGCGTCGACTCAGTTGATCCGATGGGCTATTTGCAATAGGGCTGCGCCTAGATCATCGCGCCAAAACCAAACCCGATTTCGCCGCAAAAGCGCAAAAAAACTGCCATGCCACGCGGCCCGAGCGCGCGCCGCGGGTGATTTGCCATTCCAGCGCTTGCGCGCGCCAGGCCTCGGGGGGCAAATCTATGCCATGGCCGCGCAGATACCCCGCGATCATCGCAAGATAGGTGTCTTGGTCACAAGGGTGAAACCCAAGCCACAATCCAAAGCGATCCGACAAGGATACCTTTTCCTCAATCGCCTCGCCCGCGTGAATGGCGGCTTGCGCCTCGTTTTCGATCATATCGCGGGGCATCAAATGGCGCCGGTTTGACGTGGCGTAAAGGATCACATTTTCTGGGCGGCCAGCCAGCCCCCCATCCAGCACCGCCTTAAGCGATTTGTATTGGGCATCGCCCGTGTCAAAGGACAAATCATCGCAAAATAAAACAAATCGGCAGGGCGCAGCGCGCAAAACCGCCAGCAAGCGCGGCAAAGAGGGCAAATCTTCGCGCGCAAGTTCAACGATTTTCAGATCCGCGCCTTCGCCGCGCAGCGCCCCATGCACGGCCTTGACCAAGGATGATTTGCCCATCCCGCGCGCGCCCCAAAGCAGCGCGTTATTGGCCGGAAGGCCGCGGGCAAAGGCGCGGGTGTTTTCCAACAGCGTATCGCGCGCGCGGTCAATGCCCATAAGCCGATCCAAGGGCTGGGCCGCAATTTGGGCCAAAGGCAACAGCGCCTCGGGATTGGATTGCCACACAAATCCAGCGGCCCCAAAATCGGGCATCGCCAACGGCGGCGGGGCCAGCCTGTCTAAGGAATCCGCGATCCGCCCAAGCTGGTATAGGATCAAACCCGCCTTAGTCATCGGTCTCGGCGTCAAGATCAACCCAAGTGCCATCCGCGCGCATTTGCGCCTCGCGCTGACGTTCGATCCGCGCGATCAATTGGATCGATATTTCATACAGCGGATAGACGGCTAAAAACAGGATCAACTGGCTCATGATATCGGGGGGGGTGACAAGAGCTGCCACCAACAAAATGCCGACAACCGCATATTTGCGCACCGCCCTTAGCCCCGCGCTGGACACCAGCCCCGCTTTGCCCATCAGCGTCAATAAAACGGGCAATTGAAAGCACAGGCCAAAGGCGATGATCAATTTCAGCGAAATATCCAGCGTCTCATTCACCTTGCCTTGAAAGACAATGCTAATCCCTTGGCTTTCCACTGCTTTTTCCAGCGGTGATGCGATGTCGCTTGTGGCGATTGGGGCATCACTGATCGCGGGCAACAGCGCCGAAACGATCGAGGTGGCATCGGCAAAGCCCAGAAAAAAGCGCATGGCCATGGGGGTGACCAAATAATGCGAAAACAGCGCGCCCAACAGAAATAGCAGCGGCGAGGCCAGAAAAAAGGGCAAAAAAGCCGATTTTTCACTGCGATACAGCCCAGGCGCGATGAAACGCCACATCTGATAGGCAATGACGGGAAAGGCAACCATCAACCCCGCCACAACGGAAATCCGCACCAAGGTAAAGAAATATTCTTGCGGCGCGGTATATTGCATCACCGGGTTTGGATCGCCAAAGGCGCGCAGGCTGTCTTCTATGGGCTGCAACAAAAAATGCAAAATCGGCTCGGCCACCACAAAGCACAAAATCATCCCCACCAAAAAGGCCGAAACCGACCAAATGATGCGATTGCGCAATTCGGCCAGATGTTCGATCAGGGGGGCGGCGCTGTCATCGATTTCTTCGGACTTGCTCATGTCTTGGCCTTTGGCGCGGATTTGGGTTTGGCGGGGGCGCTCGCCGTGGCGGCGCTGCGCGGCGCGCGGGGCTTTGATGGCGCTTTTGGTGCGGCTTTTTGGGGCGCGCTTTGGGGAACCGGGGCCGTGTCAACAGCCGCCGTCTCCTTCGGGGGCGGTTTTGCGGCCGGGTTGGGCGGTATCGGTGGCGGGGTCAAGGGCTGCACCTTGGCTGTTTCCTTTGCCAAAGGTTGCCATTTCTCAAACCCATCGACGGCGGCGCGCACCTTGTCCAGCCCCATCGATTTGGCCGAAGCCACGTTTTTCAAGTCTTTGGCGACATCCGCCGCGCCCGATTCCTTGGCCGCCTGTTCCATAGCGCGCGAGAACTCGCCCGCCATGGCCCGCGCCTTGGCCGTAAATCGCCCCAATTGGCGAAACATCTCTGGCAGATCCTTTGGCCCAATCACCACAAGCGCCACGATTCCAACAACCAATAATTCGGCCCAGCCTAGTCCAAACATATGCCTGATCCTTAACGATAAGCGGCCAAGATTTGGCGGGGTTAGGCTTTGTCTTTGTCGGCGGGCGTGACATCTTTGGCCGCATCCACATTGGCCTTGTCCAATTCGGCTGTGCTGTCGGATACGCCTTTCTTAAAGGCGGTGATGCCTTTGCCCACTTCGCCCATCAAAGACGAAATCTTGCCCCGCCCAAACAGAACCAAGACCACGACCGCGATCAGCAGCAGACCCGGAAGACCAATGTTGTTTAGCATGATGAACCCCTATTTGCGCCAAGATTGGCGTTGACTGCGTTCAGACTAGCCCTGCCCATCGGCTTTGCCTAGGCGTAAACCGATGAGAGCCCCCCCCTTGCGCGCCAGTCAACTGCCGCTTATCTGTCAGTAGCTTTGGAGGAAAGATGCCGCAAACCGCACCGCGCACCAACCGTTTGTTCGATATCATCCAAATCCTGCGCGATGGGCGGTTGCACCGCGCCCAAGATTTGGCCGCCGCCCTTGCGGTGACGCAGCGCACGATTTGGCGCGATATGGACGCCTTGCGCGCCACGGGGCTGGCCATCGAGGGCGAGCGTGGCGTGGGGTATATTTTGCGCATGCCGCTGACCTTGCCCCAAATGATGCTGAGCGCGCCCGAATTGAACGCGCTTCGGGCGGGGTTGCAGCACATCGCCCAAGGCCAGGATGCCGCCCTTGCCAAAGGCGCGCGCAGCCTGGCCGCGAAATTGGCCGCCATCACCCCCACCAGCGCCGACAGCGGCGATTTATTCGCCGCCCGCGCGCCAAGGACGGGCAAAGCGCCGGCCTTTGTGCCCCATTTGCGCCGTGCGATACGGGCGCGCAATTTGGTCAGCATCACCGCCATTGGGCCGCAAAACATTCAAACCCACAGCGACATGCGCCCGCTGTATTTGGATTTAAAATCAACAATCTGGACATTGACCGCCTATTGTCACAGCGCCCAAAGCTTTCGCGTGCTGCGCCTTGACCGCATCCAAGAGGTCACCCCCCTGCGCGAGATTTTCCCGCGACAAGCCGGGCGCGAATTGGCTGATTTTCGCGCCCAGCAGGGCGAAGGCGGCGGGCCTATTCCGCCGCCAATCGGCTGATCACCACCGTCACTTCGGGCTTTTTGCCGATTTCTTCCATCGCCACTTGGCGGGTGATTTTGGTCAAGGCTTCGGACAGTTTATCGTCATCCGACAGCACTTTACGCGCCGCGCCGTCCAGATATTCGGTCAACTCGCCTTCAAGCACTTCGGCCCATTGGCGCCCCGTTTTGCCGCGCGGCGGCAGCCCCGCGAGTTCAACCCAAGCATCGCCCAAGGGGCGGTCATCTTCATCGGTCAAAATGGTCACAATAATGCGCCCATTCAGCGCCATGCGAATACGATCGCGCACGATCCCGTCCATCGCGCCAATCAGCACCGAGCCGTCCAAATAGCTGCGCCCGGCGTCGATATATTCGGCCACTTTGGGCTCTTCGCCCGAAATGTCGATCATCATGCCATTGGTGGCCACCAGCGAGGCAATCCCCGCCGCATGGGCAAGGCGCATATGTTCGCGCAAATGACGGTGTTCTCCGTGCATGGGAATCAGCATATCGGGCAAGAAAATGCGGTGCGCATGTTCCAAATCGGGGCGATTGGCATGGCCCGACACATGGTAAAGCCCGCCCGCATCATCTTGCACATCGACGCCCTTTTCCGACAGACCGTTCATGATGTTCAAAACACCGCGCTCGTTGCCAGGGATGGTTTTGGACGAAAACAGGAATAAATCGCCCTCTTTCATCTCGATTCCCAGATATTTACCGCGCGCGAGTTGCGCCGATGCCGCGCGCCGTTCGCCCTGCGAGCCTGTCACAATCAGCATCAAATTGCGGCGCGGCACGTCTAGGGCCTCTTCTGGGGTGATGGTGCGAGGGAAATCCTTAAGCACGCCCGAAATTTCTGCCGCCGAGACCATGCGCTTCATCGCGCGGCCAAGCAGGCAAATCGAACGATCTGCCGCTTTGGCCGCTTCGGCCAAGGTTTTCAGCCGCGCCACATTGCTGGCAAAGGTCGTGGCCACAACCATCCCGCCTGCGCCTTTGATCAGCTCGGACAAGGGGGCCTTCAGCGTGGATTCGCTGCGCCCTGCATGGGTGCTGAACACATTGGTGGAATCGCACATCAGCGCCTTGACAGGGCGCTCTGCCGCGATGCTAGACAGCAACGCATCATCCCAGGCTTCGCCCACAATGGGATTGGCATCGCGTTTGAAATCGCCCGAATGGACAATCCGCCCCAAAGGCGTGTCGATAATCAGCGCCGAGGATTCGGGAATCGAATGGCTGACAGGCACAAATTGCACCTCAAAGGGGCCTGCTTTGATGCTGTCAGGGCGCGCGCCGACGACGGTGATCGCATCTTTGGGATGGCCCATCTCTTCAAATTTCATCCGCCCAATCGTGGCGGTAAACTTGCGCATATAAACGGGCTTTTGCAGCTTGTCCCACAGATGGGCCAGCGCGCCGATATGGTCTTCGTGGGCATGGGTGACAAAAATCGCCTCAAGACGCGACAGATTTGAGAAAAGCCACGATATATCGGGCAAAATCAAATCCACCCCGGGCGAGCTGTCCATATCGGGAAAGGCCACGCCCAAATCGACCAGAATCAACCGCTCGCGCCCCTTGGGGCCATAGCCGTAAACATAGGCATTCATGCCAATTTCGCCCGCGCCCCCAAGGGGTAGATAAATCAGCCGCTCACCGCTCATGCCATTTCCTTATTGTATCTGTTGATCAGGACAAGGCCGTGCATCGTCAGATCATCTTCAATTGCGTCAAATAGGTCGGTTCCTTGGGCAAACAAGGAGGCAAGCCCCCCCGTTGCGATCACTTTCATCGGGGCATCACGCTCTGCGCGCACCATACGCACAATCCCCTCAACAAGGCCCACATAGCCCCAATAGACCCCTGACTGCATACAGGCAACGGTATTCGTGCCAATGGCGCGCAAAGGTTTGGCGACATCGATATGCGGCAGGGCGGCGGCGGCCATATGCAGCGCCTCTAGCGATAGGTTCACCCCGGGCGCAATCACCCCGCCCACATAGGCGCCGTCATGATCCACCACATCAAAGGTGGTTGCCGTGCCAAAATCCACCACAATCAAATTGCCGCCATGGCGGTCAAACCCGGCCACCGTGTTGACCAATCGGTCTGGGCCCACGATGGTGCCCGCATCCACGCGCGGCGCGGCCGGCAGCGCGCAATCGGCGCGCCCCACCACCAAAGGGCGGCATTGGAAATAACGATCGCACAAAACGCGCAAATTAAAGACCACGCGCGGCACTGTTGACGAAATAATCGCTTCGGTAATCACCGCCTGCGTTTTGGTCAGCATCAACAAAGACGACAGCCAGACGTGATATTCATCAGCCGTGCGCTTATGATCGGTGGCGAGGCGCCAGGTTGCCAAAAACCGCGTCCCGTCCCAAATGGAAAACACCGTATTGGTGTTGCCGCAATCAATTGCCAACAACATGCGCGCCCCCTTTAGAAAAACACATCCGCCGCAGGGATGGCCATGGGCCCTGCATCGGTTTGCAACATCAGATTACCATCTAGGTCGATGGTGGTGTAGTGGCCAAAATGCGAAACCCCAGAGGCAAGGCGCGCCGTGATGGGCTGACCAAGGCGGGCGGCATGGTGCAGAAATTCGGCCCGCAAGGGGGCGAAGCCTTGGGCGATGAATTGCGCCTCTCGCAGGGCATAGGCGGCGGCCAGATGGGTCAAAAAGGCTTCGGCGGCAATGGTTTGGCCCGTCTCGTGCCGCACAGAGGTGGGCAAGGTTGCCCCTGCTTCTAGCCCGCTGATCTGCGGATGGGTGGCAAGGTTCACGCCAAAGCCAATGGCGAGGCAGGGCAATTTTCCGCGCGGCGCGGATTCCAGCAATATCCCCGCCACTTTGCGCCCGTCAATCAGCACATCATTGGGCCATTTCAAGCTGATGCTTGCCCCCGCCACCCCCGCCGCGATCAGCGCATCGCGCAGGGCCAAAGCGGCGGCGAAACTGCGCAGGGCTTGGCGCGCGGGCGGATCATCGGGGTGCAAAATCAAGCTGGCATATAAATTGCCGCGCGGGCTATCCCAGACCCGCGCGCGCCGGCCCCGCCCTGCGGTTTGCACATGGGCAGCAATCCACTTTGGCCCATCCGCCGCCAAAGCCGCCGCATTGGTGGAAGGCAAGCTGTCCCATAGGGCGCGCGCATAGCCTT
>CAXNIF010000059.1:0-8357 GCA_964202345.1 Cypionkella sp. | reverse complement strand
TGATTTGTCGCATAAAATCGCCTTGGAGGAGGTCGAAAACCAACAAATCCGCATCCCGCTTGACCCGCGTATATTTACCGCCGCCGCGCTAGAATCGGTGCAGGCGGGCAAGTTTGACCGCCGCCACGCGCGCAATATCGTTGGTTTTTTGGCCGGGTGCAGCCGCCTGCTGGAATTGGGGGCGGGCTTTGGCTATATCCCGCTGCGCGCCAAGGCCGCGCGCGAGGATTTGCATATCGCCGTGCAAGACGACCGCGAGGGATTGATTCAATTTGGCGCCTTCATCGCCGCCAAACACTTTCCCAATGCGGGCCATATGATCTCGCTTGCCGCCGCCCCTTTGCGTCGCAACGAAGAGGAGTCCTATGCGGGGTTGGATCGCTTGCTGGCAGATTTCAATCCCGATGTGCTGCGCCTGCCCGGCACGCTATTGCCGCCCGAGGCGCTGACCGAGGCGCGCGTTTCAGGCATTCGCCGTATTCTCTTCCCCTTTCTTGACCCATCGGAAATTGAACAAGGCCGCGCCACCCACGCCGCCCACCTCAAACAATTCGGCTTTTCCGAAGACAGCAGTGGCGCCTCGGCCGGTTCGCTTTACTTGCGCCGCGAATAGCTTCTTCTCTTTGAAAATATCCTGCGGGGATAGGATTTTGCCTGGCAAAATCCGTAAGGGGTCGCATAGACCCCTTTGCGCCCTTTACGCTGCCCATGGCCCCGCCTATAAGGCGCTGATGTTGGCGCTTTGCATATATTCATGCCGAATTAGTCGCCCAGTGTCCTGACCTCAGGGCGCTGGGACATTTGGCTTTTCCCAATTCCAAGGACATATGCGATGACCGCCGAAACCCCCGATTATTCCACCACTGTTTTCTTGCCCGAAACCGATTTCCCCATGCGGGCCGGCTTGCCCCAGCGCGAGCCTGACTGGCTGGCGCGCTGGAACGCGATTGGCGTTTACGACCGCCTGCGCGATAAGGCCAAGGCCAGCGCCCGCCCCGCCTTTACGCTGCATGATGGCCCGCCCTATGCCAACGGCCATTTGCACATTGGCCATGCGCTGAACAAAATCCTGAAAGATATGGTTGTGCGCAGCCAGCAGATGATGGGCCATGACGCGCGCTATGTGCCGGGTTGGGATTGCCACGGCCTGCCGATTGAATGGAAAATCGAAGAGCAATACCGCGCCAAAGGTCTGAACAAAGACGATGTCGATATCGTCGCCTTCCGCCGCGAATGCCGCGCATTTGCGACAGGCTGGATTGATATCCAGCGCGAGGAGTTCAAGCGACTTGGGATCACGGGCAACTGGTCGGATCCCTATATCACGATGGACTACCACGCCGAGGCGGTGATTGCCGATGAGTTCATGAAATTCGTGATGAACGGCAGCCTCTATCAGGGGTCTAAACCCGTGATGTGGTCGCCCGTGGAAAAAACCGCACTGGCCGAGGCGGAAGTGGAATATCACGATGTCACCAGCCATATGGTTTGGGTGCGGTTTCGCGCGGCCACGGGCCAAACGGTGGTGATTTGGACAACCACGCCTTGGACAATCCCGCAAAATCGCGGCGTGTCCTATAACCCTGCGATTGCCTATGGCGTTTACCGCGTCGATGCTTTGGGCGAAAATTCGACGGCCCTTGTGGGCGAGGAAATTTTGTTGGCCGATAAGCTGGCCGAAGGGGTGATGACAGCGGCCAAGGTGACGGAGTTTGCCCGTCTGCGCGATGTGACGGCGCAAGAGCTGGGCGGCCTCACCCTATCCCACCCCTACGCAGGCATCGAAGGCGGCAATGGCGAGTGGGATTTCCCCGTTCCCATGGTCGCGGGCGATCATGTCACCGATGATGCGGGCACGGGCTTTGTGCATACGGCGCCCAGCCACGGGGATGACGATTATCAGATGGGCCTGAAATACGGGTTGGGGATGACCTATAACGTCGAACCCGATGGCACCTACCGCGCCAGCTTGCCACTGTTTGGGGGCAAGGCCATTTTGCGCAATGAGCCTGACCCAAAGAATAAGAAAAACCCTTGGGACGGCGAGGCCAATATCGCCAACATCAAGGCGCTGCACGGCGCGGGGGCGCTGTTTGCCAAAGGCACGCTGCACCACTCTTACCCCCATTCGTGGCGCAGCAAGGCCCCGCTGATCTATCGCAACACCCCGCAGTGGTTTGTGGCGATTGATAAGCCGCTGGATGATGGCATGGGCCAATATGGCGAGACGATCCGAAGCCGCGCGCTGACATCCATCAACGATCTGGTGGCTTGGACACCGCAAACGGGGCGCAACCGCCTGCATTCGATGATCGAAGCGCGGCCCGATTGGGTGCTTTCGCGCCAACGCGCTTGGGGCGTGCCGCTGACGGCCTTTACGAAGAAAGGTGCTCAGCCTACGGACGGCGATTTCATCCTGCGCAATGCAGAGGTGAACGCGCGGATCAAGGCGGCGTTCGAGGTGGACAGTGCGGATGTGTGGTATGCGGCGGGGTTCAAGGAAAGGGTGCTGGGCGGGATCGTGAGCCCCGATGATTACGACCAAGTGATGGATGTTTTGGATGTGTGGTTTGACTCTGGTTCCACCCACGCCTTTGTGCTGCGCGACCGCGCGGATGGCAGCGAAGATGGGCTGGCTGACCTGTATCTAGAAGGCACCGATCAGCATCGCGGCTGGTTTCATTCCTCGATGTTGCAATCTTGCGGCACCAAGGGGCGCGCGCCCTATCGCGGGGTGCTGACCCACGGCTTTACGCTGGACGAGCGGGGCATGAAAATGTCCAAATCCCTTGGCAACACCGTCGCCCCGCAAGAGGTGATCGACGAATACGGCGCAGATATTTTGCGCCTTTGGGTGGCGCTTTCGGATTACACCGTGGATCTGCGCATTGGCAAAGAAATCCTAAAAGGCGTGGCCGACAGCTATCGCCGCCTGCGCAACACGCTGCGCTTTGTGCTGGGCAATTTGAAAGATTTCTCGGAGGCGGAGCGCCTGCCCTATGCCGATATGCCCGAATTAGAGCAATGGGTGCTGCACCGCGTGGCCGAAATTGATGCCGAGGTAAAGGCGGGCTACAAAGCCTATGATTTCCAAGGCGTTTTCCAGAAAATCTTTGCCTTTGCGACAACGGATTTGTCGGCGATCTATTTTGATATTCGCAAAGATGCGCTGTATTGCGATGCGCCAAACAGCCTGCGACGCCGCGCGGCCCGCACCGTGCTGGATCACCTGTATCATCACCTGACCGCGTGGCTTGCCCCGATTTTGGTCTTTACCACCGAAGAGGTCTGGCTGTGCCGCAAGGGGGGGGATAGCTCGATTCACCTGACAGATATGCCTGAGGTGCCCGCGCCGTGGCTGCAGCCCAAGCTGGCCGAAAAATGGGCCAATTTGCGCCAAGTGCGCCGTGTGATCACCGCCGCCCTAGAGGTGCAGCGCACGGCCAAGGTGATCGGGGCCAGCCTAGAGGCGGCACCGAAAGTCTATGTCAGCGAGGCGGCATTGATTGCCGCAACCCAAGGCGTGCCGATGGCAGAGTTTTCGATCACCTCTGCGATTGAGCTGTTGCATGCGCCCGCGCCCAAGGATGCCTTTGCCTTGCCCGATGTGGCGGGTGTTGGCGTGGTGTTCGCGCTGGCCCAAGGCCAAAAATGTGCCCGCTGTTGGCAAATCCTGCCAGATGTCGGCAGCCACAAACACCCCCACACCTGCGCGCGATGCAGTGAGGCGCTGGGCTAGGGTTTCGGGCGGGGGGCGTCTTTTTGGGGGCTTTGCCCCCGCTGCTGAAGCAAGCTTCATCAGCCCCCCCAGGATATTTTCAAAGAGAAGAAGGGCAAAGCGTGGCTATTGTGGCGCGCCACGGGCCGGAAAGATTTGCTGGGCAATGCCCGCGCCCAGCAAATACAAAGAGGTGGCCACCAGCCCCCAATGGGCCCAAGTGCCCTCGGCAAAGTTGACCCAAGCCGCCCATGCTGCAAAAACAACCCAAGCCAAGGACATCGGCAAAGATATTTTGTTCCACCGCTGGGTGCGGGTGGGGTGAATGAATTTCAACCGTGAAAACATCGCCCCCGTCAGGGCGATGACAATCACCAAAGTCACCGGCCAAGGCGGTGCGATGGCAAAAATCACCAACACGACCATGTTCCAGCAGGCGGGAAATCCGGAAAAACTTTTGTCTTTGGTTTTCATCCGCGTATCGGCAAAATAGATCACCGAGCCATAGGTGATCGCAATCATCGCCGCCCATCCTGCCCAACCATCCAATATGCCCGATTTGAACAAGGCAAAGGCAGGAATGAACACATAGGTGAGGTAATCGACGATCAAATCCATCAAGACGCCATCGTAGATGGGAAAATTCGTCTCGACATCATAGCGGCGCGCCAAGGGGCCATCTATCCCGTCCACGATCAGGGCCAAGACCAGCCAAAGGAACATCAAACTCCATTGCTCTTCGACAGCAGCGAGCAGGGCAAACATCGACAGCACTGCCCCTGTGGCTGTGAGAAGATGCACCGAAAGAGCTTTTAGCCGAATGTCCATGCGGCGGTTGTAGGCCGAGTATTTCGTCAATTGCAAGGGGGGACGCGCAGTTGCCCGCGCGCGCAAGGCAAAGCGGCACTTTGCGGCCCAAACTATCCTAGGGCCGCAAAGCCTGTGGCCCTGTTTAGGCCGCGCGGTTCAAAGCGCTGGTCGCAAAGATTTGCTCGCTGGCCGATGTTGAAAAGGCCGCGATTATCGATTGATAAAAGGCCGAAGGATCAAATTCGCCAAAATCTTGGGCCGCAGCAGGGGTGTTTGACCCTGGTTCCGCATCGGGGGTTATATCATTTTTCGAAGCTGTGTCTGATGAGGTGGCCGTTAGTTCCGAAACATCGACATCCTCCACCGCCATGGCATCGAACATAAACCCTTCAAGGTTTAGCGAATCCACGGCGATGGCATCGCTCAGGTCGGGGCCATCAGACGGGGTGCCAATGGGGGCGCCAACGAGGGCGTGATCGGTGACATCATCGCCCACTGCCTCGCGCTCAGCGTCAGCGCCCGTCAGTTTTGCCATCCCCTCTTCCAATTCGCTGAGGGAAATGCTGCCGTCTTGATCGGTATCAAGGGCGGCAAAAAGATCGCGGATATTGGTTGCCGTGGTTGGGGTATCGTCTGCGGCCGGGGTTTCTTCGGACATATTGGCGCGAAACGCCGATTCCGCCGATGTGGCCCCAGTAAAGGACAGCGGGTGTTGCAGCGCAAAGCTGTCATCGATGAATTGTAAATCTGCCACATTGATGGGGGTGAATTCATCTGTCGGGATTTGCAGCGATGGGTTTTGCTGCGCGGCCATTGACTGATATTTTTGCCCCATAGGTGGCAGGGCATGTAGGGATCCGGTTATCATATAAATACCTTTCTGGTTGATTTTTGCGCAAACAAGGCGCGCCTATTTATGGCGCGGATCAACGTAAAGATGGTTTTAATGCGGGCCAGAAATGGGGCCTGTTGGATCGGAAAAATGCGGATAATTGAATTAAACAAGTTACTGCCTTGGATGGGCGGCGCGGTAGACTTGCATCAGGCGGGCGCTGTCCACCTCGGTATAGCTTTCGGTTGTGGCCAGGCTGGCATGGCCCAGCAATTCCTGAATGGCGCGCAAATCGCCCCCTGCGGCCAAAAGATGGGTGGCAAAGCTGTGGCGCAGGGCATGGGGCGTGGCGCTGGCGGGCAGGCCCAAGGCGGCGCGGCAGCGCTGCATGGCCAGTGCAATCAGGCGCGGGTTCAGCGCCCCGCCGCGCGCGCCGCGAAACAAAGGTGCATTTGCCGCCAGATCAAACGGGCAAAGTTGCACATAGGCCGCCACGGCCGCGCGCGTGGCGGGCAGGCTTGGCACCAGCCGCATTTTGCCGCCCTTGCCGGTGATGCGCAGCACCTCGGGCAGGGGGTGTTCTGCCCCTGTCAGCGACAGAGCTTCGGATATGCGCAGACCAGAGCCATAAAGCAGCGTGACCACCGCCGTATCGCGGGCGGCGATCCACGGCTCGCACGCGAAATCGCCCACGGTGTCAAGGACAGCGCGCGCGCCCGCCTCGGATACCGGCCTTGGCAATTTGCGCCGATACTTGGGGCTGCGCGCCGCCAAGGCTGGGCTGGCATCCAAGCCGTTTTCATCGGCGAGCCAAGCGATGAAACTTTTCACCGCCGACAGCGCCCGCGCGAGCGAGCGCGCCGAAAGGCCCGTTCCTCGCGCATGGGCCATCCAAGCGCGCATATCGGCCAGCGGCAATTGGGTAAGCTGTGCCAATGATGCCACTTCGCCGCCACGATGCAGGGCGATGAAGGTCAAAAATCCGCGCAAATCTTGAGCATAGGCTTTTATGGTATGGGCAGAGGCCCCGTGCACCCCTTTGCGTTGCGCCAGCCAGCGCGCGAGAGCGTCGCCATGAGCGGGGGCGATCATCGCCTAGCCCAGCCATCGGCGCAGGCTGCGTTCCAGCACCCCCGCGAAATGCGCCAGCAAATCCGTGCCATGGCTGGATTTGAAATGATGCGGGTCTTTGCTGCCAAAGGCCAAAAGCCCTGGCAAATGACCTTGGCCAAAATCAAGCAGCATCAAGGCCTCTGATCGCACATCAGCGGCATTCTCGCCGTAGAGCAGATCATTTTCGGGCTGGTATTGGCGCAGCAAAACGGGGCGAGTTAGGCTATTTTGGTGCGCCGACAGATAGGCCGCTATTGTTCCCGCGCCCACCAGGCGCAGCACCGAAGGGCCGCTGAAAGGGGCCACGCCTTGGGGTGATTCAAGCAAAAGCCCAACGGCATCGATTTTCAATGTTTGGGCCACGCTGCCCGCTAAGGCATTAAGAAAATCATGCAATGTTGCGGCGTCCAGCAGGGCCAAAATCGCGCGGTTGACTTGGTTGGTGCCGGCCAGATTTTCATAGGCTGCGGCAATCACACTGCGGTGTGTTTCTTCGAGTGTATCCAACTTTTCTTGCAGTTTTTGCATGGAAATGGCGCGCAAATCGATCACATTGCCCGCTTGGGCGTCGCTGGCGGCGATCAGCGCGGCCATGACATCGCGGTCTTGCAGCAGCTTTTCGGGCGCAGCCAAAATCAGGTCACGAAGATCTTGATCTATCATACTGCGCCCGCCTTGCCGAATTACAAAATCTTTTGGCCCGTTTTCGCCCAGTCTTTTTCAAACTGTTCTAGGCCCTTATCGGTGAGGGCGTGGTTGGCCAGTGCCTTAATCACGGCCGGCGGGGCTGTCATGACATCGGCCCCGACCAAGGCGCATTGCGAGACATGGTTCGCGGTGCGGATTGAGGCGGCCAAGATTTGCGTGTCAAAGCCGTAATTGTCATAGACTTGGCGGATGTCGGCAATCAGTTCCATCCCGTCCAAATTGATGTCATCAAGGCGGCCAATAAAGGGCGAGATGAATGTTGCCCCCGCCTTGGCGGCAATCAGCGCTTGGTTGACGCTAAAGCACAAGGTGACATTGACCATTTTGCCTTCGCCCGACAGCACTTTGCAGGCGCGCAGCCCGTCCCATGTTAGGGGCACTTTGACGGCGATATTGGGGGCAATGGTGGCCAGCTTGCGCCCTTCGGCGATCATATCATCCGCCCTTGAGGCCACCACCTCGGCCGAGACGGGGCCAGAGACGATGCTGCAAATCTCGCGGGTGACGTCGATAATGTCACGGCCAGATTTCAAGATGATGGAAGGGTTGGTGGTGACCCCATCCACCATGCCCAGATCGTTCAATTCGGAAATGGCGGCGACATCGGCGCTGTCGACAAAGAATTTCATGCAAGGCTTCCTTTGAGAGGTTGTGAGTGGGTTGCGCAAGGTTTACCTCAAAACAAGAGCAAAGGGAAAGGTGCAATGACAGCAGAGCGCGTCTTTGAAGCAGGTGAGTTGATTGCCGTGCTGACAGCGCAGCCCTTGGGCCGTTGCCTTGACTATCGCGCGCCCGATGGCGGCTGCGGTATCGGCGATTTCATCGAAGTGCCGCTTGGCCCGCGCCGGGTGATGGGCGTGGTTTGGGGCGCGGGAGAGGGCGGCTATGATGCGGCCAAGATCCGCGCGGCCTATCGCCGCATGGATGCCCCGCCGATGCGGGCGGAATTGCGGGCCTTTTTGGCCCGTGCGGCTGATTACACCCTGACGCCCTTGCCGGCGATGCTGCGCGCCGCCACCCGCGCGCCTAATCTGGACAGCCCGCCTTCGGCGCGCAAGACCTACCGCTTGGCTGGCCCCGTTCCCAATCAATTGACCGAGGCGCGCTTTAAGGTCATCGAAGCGCTGCGCCGCTTTGGCGGGGCCCCCGTCACCTTGGGGGAATTGTCCCAAGAGG
>CAXNIF010000058.1:0-8411 GCA_964202345.1 Cypionkella sp. | reverse complement strand
GGTTGATCCTGACACGGCATGCGAAATCTGCATGGGACGACCCTATGATGGCCGATCACGATCGCCCCTTGAATGATCGTGGCAAAATGGCTGCGGCAGATCTGGGGCAATGGCTGGCTTCGCGCGGTTATGTGCCGGGCGAAGTACTGTGCTCCGATGCTTTGCGCACACGAAAAACATGGAGCGGTATCGCCCCCGCTTTACCTGGAACGCCGGTTTTGGCATTGAAACCTGCCCTTTATCACGCGGGGCCCGATGTGATGCTGGCCGTTCTAAAGCACGCAAGCGCCGATACGGTGATGATGATTGGCCACAACCCCGGCATTGCGGAATTTGCGGCAAAATTGGTGGCCGCCGCGCCCCTTAACCCCGAGTTTGCGCGCTACCCCACGGGGGCAACAACAGTGATTGATTTCCTTGCCCTGTCTTGGGCCGATGTCACATATGGCAGCGGCACATGCACCGATTTCGTGATCCCGCGCGAATTCGATGCCGCCTAATGCGCCACAAGCTGTTTCTTCTCTTTTCAAATATCCACAGGGGGAATCTGCAAAGGCTTGCCTTTGCAGATGGGGGCGCGTGCGCCCCCCTTTCTTTTGGCTAATGCCCCAAAATCTGGCTCAGAAACAGTTTCGTGCGGTCTGATTTGGGATTGGCAAAGAACTCTTTGGGTTCGTTCTGCTCAACAATCTGCCCCTGATCCATAAAGACCACGCGGTTTGCCACTGCTTGGGCAAAGCCCATCTCATGGGTGACGCAAATCATCGTCATGCCATCTTCGGCCAGTTCGATCATAGTGTCCAAGACCTCTTTGATCATTTCTGGGTCCAGCGCCGAAGTTGGCTCGTCGAAGAGCATGATACGCGGGCGCATACAAAGGCTGCGCGCAATCGCCACGCGCTGCTGTTGCCCGCCCGATAATTGCCCCGGATACTTCGAGGCCTGCTCTGGGATTTTAACCTTTTCCAGAAAATACATCGCGGTGTCGACAGCCTCACGCTTGGGCACTTTTCGTACCCAAATCGGGGCCAGTGTCAGATTTTCCAAAATGGTCAAATGCGGGAAAAGGTTAAAGTGCTGAAACACCATCCCCACTTCGGAACGCACTTTGTCGATGTTTTTCAAATCCGATGTCAACTCGGTGCCATCCACGATGATCTGGCCCGATTGATGTTCTTCAAGGCGGTTGATGCAGCGGATCAAGGTCGATTTGCCGCTGCCCGAAGGGCCGCAGACCACGATGCGCTCGCCCCTGTTCACGGTCATATTGATGTCACGCAGCACATGGAACTGCCCATACCATTTGTTCATGGCGGTGATCTGAATGGCCACTTCGTCGGTGACATGCATTTGTGCGGTTTTTGCCATGGGCTGCTCCTATCGGTGGTCGGTTTTCAGCTTGTTTTCCAGATACATGGAATAACGCGACATGCTGAAACAGAAGATGAAGAATATCGCGCCAACAAAAACGAAAGGCTCCCAATAGGCTGCCTTCCAATAGATGTCAGAGCGCACAATGCGCGTGATGCCGACCAGCGGATCCGCCAGCCCCACCAGCGCCACCAGTGTGGTGTCTTTGAATAGGCTGATAAAGGACGACACAATGCCCGGAATCGAAACTTTCAGCGCTTGCGGCATGATAATCAGCCGCTGGGCCTGCCAGTAATCAAGGCCCAGCGCATCCGCCGCTTCTTGCTGGCCGCGCGGCAGCGATGCCATGCCGCCCCGGATCACCTCGGCGATATAGGCTGATGCAAAGAGCGACACCAAAATAATCACGCGCAAAATCAGATCGAAATTGGTTTGCGGCGGTAGAAAATATTGCAGCAACAAACTGGCGGTGAACAGCATGGTAATCAGCGGCACGCCGCGCACGAATTCGATAAAGCCGACCGACAGCGTTTTTATCAACAACATGTCCGACCGCCGCCCAAGCGCCAGCAAAATGCCAAGTGGCAGGCTGGCCGAAATTGCCGAAACGCCGATGATAAAGGACAAAAGAAAGCCGCCAAACTTATCGGGGCTTTGCGCGGGCAGTTCAATGGGCACCGCCATGGCCAAAACCGCCGTGACCTTGCCTTGCAGCATCAGCCACCATACAAGGGCCAGGGCAATGCCCAGTGCGGCGGCAGGCGTGACCCCGATTTTGACCTGCGCGGCGTGCCAGACAAAATAGGCGACACCAAATCCCACCATCACGCCGATTGGCCCCCAAACAGGCCCGCCCCAGAGCAGATAATACGCCGTGGCGGGAAAGGCCAAGGTCACCCATAGCAGGCGCTTTGGTGCAACCCATGCCAGCGCCGCCAGGGCCACCATCACCCCAAAGGCCAGCGCCAGATGCCAACTATCTGTGCCCACGCCCCACAGCGCCAATACCAGCAGCGCCCCTGCCCCGCCCACCATCATCAGGCTGGGGCTGCGCAGCCCAAAATACAGCACAGGTGCCAGCGACACAAAAAGCAGCGCAAAGGCCAGCAGAGGCCGCCAATAAGCAGATTGATCGTAAAAGCCAAACATAAACTGATGCCAGCGCGTGCGCACCACGCCCCAACATGCCCCCGTTGCCCCCTCGCCCAAGGTGTTGGTCAGCACTTCGCGACATTCGTCAACGGAACTTGGGCTCCACATGCCATTCAACAGCCAAGGGGCGGCCCCAGATACCAAACTATACACTGCCCATAGGCCGACAATGGTCAAAATGGTGTTGAACGGGCTGGAAAACAAATTCTCGCGCAGCCATTTCACCGCGCCCGATTGGCCCGCAGGGGGTTTCTGCGGGGCCAGCATCTCGCGGCGGACAAAGGATGTATCTGGCATGGGTTAACGCTCCTTCAACTTGACCGAATTGTTAAAGATGTTCATCCCAAGCGAAATGGTCAGCGACAAGATCAAATAAATCAGCATCATCAGCAGCATACATTCCAATTCGCGCCCCGTTTGGTTTAGCGTGATGCCGCCCAAAGTGCCCTTCAAATCCAGATATGAAATCGCCATGCCCAGGGTCGTGTTTTTGGTGATGTTCAAATATTGGCTGATAAGGGGCGGGATAATCACGCGCAGGGCTTGGGGCAGGATGATCAAGCTCATGGTGCGGTTGGGACGCAGGCCCAGTGCAAAGGCCGCCTCGGTCTGCCCGCGCGAGATGGCCAAAATACCCGCCCGCACTGCCTCGGTGACATAAGTGCCGTGATAGATGGAAAGCGCGATGAACAAAGCCATAAAACTATGGCCGATATTGATGCCACCTTGAAAATTAAATCCTTTGGAGACGCCGTTTTCATCTGTTGGAAAGGCTGGAATATCCAGATGAAAGCCGCTTGCCAGCAGAAAAAGAACAATCGGCCCAAGCAAAATTAGCAGCGATTTCCACCAGATCGTTGGGCGCAGGCCCGTCTCTTCTTGAACGGCCTTGGCCCGCGCCAATAAACGCCGATTGCCCCAAAAAGACGCCGCCAGAATAGCGATTGCGGCCAGAGCTGTCAGGCTAATCGGCACATTCAACAATGTAATCGTGCCCAAGGGGCGTTCGACAACGGGGGCGGGAATAAAGGTGCCGCGATTGGTGAATGCCGTTGTGCCGAAAATGGCCTTTTGATGCGCCGGATCAATGCCCTGCTGCACCATTTCCGCGGTGTATTTGAAATCCTTGGCCTCGGGCATGGCTTGAGAGAAGACCGTAAATGCCAGAATAATCCACAAAAGCAGCGGGATATTGCGGAAGATTTCGACATAGATCGTCATCAAACGCCCAACCAACCAATTCTTGGACAGGCGTAGCACCCCCGCAATCACGCCGATCACAGTGGCCGCGATACAAGCAAAAAAGGCCACAACCAAGGTATTGAGCAGGCCCACAAACAGCGCGCGGCCATGTGTGTCGTCGCTGGAATAGGGGATGAGTTGCTGGCCAATATCATAGCCCGCCCGGTTCCACAAAAAGGTAAAGCTGATGTCTTTGTCTTTGGCGGCTAAATTGGCCTGCAAATTCAGCAAAAGCCAGCCCACAAATAGGATAAACAGCCCCAAAACAATCACTTGGATCGTCACTGAACGATAGCGCGTATCGTAAATCAGCATGGAAAGCCGAAAGTCGCCCTTCGGCGCTTCGCTTATCATCGCCATGTTATTTTACCCCCTGCCGATTTTGCGTGCTGGCCTGCGGCCAATCTATGTCGGGTTTGCCCCCGCGCAAAACTGCGTTTACCATGGATAGGATTTGGGCGCGGGACGGCCCCGCGCCCATGGGCGCAGGTTTCCCCGCGCCCAAAGTTCACCTTAACGGAAAGGCGGAGCGTATTGCAGACCGCCTTGGGTCCACAAAGCGTTCAAACCGCGTGCCAGCCCGATTGGGGTAGATGCGCCCAGATGGGTTTCAAAGATTTCGCCATAGTTGCCGTTTGCGGCAATGGCGTTCTTGGACCAAGCAGCATCCAGACCCAGCATCGCACCAAGATCACCCTCTAGGCCCAGCAGACGCTTAACTTCTGGGTCTGTGGTCGATGCGGCCACTTCTTCCAGATTAGCTTTGGTGATGCCTTTTTCTTCAGCGACCAGCAGCGCGTTGAACGTCCAACGCACAATGTCACCCCATTGGTTGTCGCCATGGCGCACCAGCGGGCCAAGCGGCTCTTTCGAGATGATTTCCGGCAAGATCACGTGGTTTTCAGGATCAGCCAAGGTTGCACGACCCGCCGCAAGCCCCGACGCGTCCGTGGTATAGGCATCGCATGCCCCTGCCAAATATTGGTTCAGCGCTTCGTTATCATCGACCACGTTCACGGGTGTGTAGGTGATGTTGTTCGACTTAAAGAAGTCAACAATGTTCAATTCGGTGGTGGTGCCGGTTTGGATGCAGACTGTCGCGCCGTCCAATTCTTTGGCCGAAGACACGCCCAGATCTTTCTTCACCATAAAGCCTTGACCATCGTAATAGTTCACGCCCACAAAATCGAACTTTAGATCGACATCGCGCGAAAAGGTCCAAGTGGTGTTGCGCACCAAAACGTCAGCCTCGCCCGAGGCCAGCGCGGTAAAGCGGGTCTCACCGGTCAATGGCACGAATTTCACCTTTGCAGGATCGCCCAAAACGGCGGCGGCAATCGCCTTGCACAGCGAAGCGTCAAAGCCCTGATATTCCCCATTGGCATCGGGCGCTGCAAAGCCGGTCAGACCTGTGGACGCGCCGCACAGCAATTCGCCGCGCGCCTTTACGTCGTCCAACGTGCCCGCAAAGGCCGCACCAACCAAAACGGTGCTTGCCGCCAGCGTGCCAAGAAATACTGATTTATTCATGTGAACCTCTTCCTGATGTCGTCCATTATCGGATCGATTGTTACAGCCCAGCGATTTACCGCAGGTGCCCGTGTCATTGACCAAACGCGAATTTGGCAGTGTTAGCCAATTTGGGCATTGCCAAAGCCTAGGTCAAGGAGAATCCTTGAAGTAGAAATAATGTTAGCGCAAACGTCATTTTTTGCGCCTTGCCCGCAAAATATGCACAACGCTGCGGCATTTGATGAAAACACTGTCACGCGCACAAAGAAAGAAACCGATGGGCGTCCAGAAAAGCGGCGCGCTTGTGCGATTCGCGGGCGGCCGCTTGGTCATCCATGCCCCAATGTTCGGCCTGCCACGTCTCGTCCATGCGGGATAAATCAAAACCCGCCTCGGGGGCGAGCGCGCCATGCGCCACGGCCAAGGCCAGCACCAAAGACCCTGAAATTGCGACCAAGTCATGCAGCCCCGCCAAGCCAAAATTGTCGAAACGCGCGACGTGGCCGCGCAAAGCGGCAAGGCTGGTGGCGGGTTGGTCGATGGGAATTATGCCAATGGCCACGTGTAGGGGTGCGGCGCATTCACGCGCGGCCCAATCCAGCCAAGGCTGCCAAGCCTGCGCCTGTCTTTGGGCCAATTCTGCGGGAGAGGGCGCGCGGTAACACAGCAAATCGCTGGCCCCATACCCGGCCAATTCGTCGATAACCGCCGCGCGCTGCGGGGCCACTTTTTCCAGCGCTGAATTGGCACGGCGCGTCATCGGCATTGATTCGGGGTTAATAACGCCCTCTTGCGCCTCCCATTCGGCGCAAATCGACGCTGCCAATGCGCGGCTTGGCACGATCAGGGGGTTCTTGGCGGGGGTCTTCACCGCGCGGCCATCTAATTGCACGCCAAAGCCTGCATCCAGCGCAATCACCTCAGCTTTTGACCAAAACCGCTTGGCCGCCCATCCGGTCATGCTTCGCCTCGAAAAGGATCAAGCGGCACATCATTTTCGCCCCAATCCAGCATTTTCCACGTCCGAGCCATATGCTCAGGCAAGGGGGCGGTAAAGGTGACCAGCTTTTTGGTGATCGGATGTTCAAATTGCAGCATCCTGGCGTGAAGGTGCAATTTGCGGCTGATGTCGCCGCCCACGCCTGCGCCCCAACCATCGCCCATATTGTCGGTGGCAGAGCCGCCATATTTACCATCGCCCAAAATCGGGTGGCCCATTTCAGCCATATGCGCGCGCAATTGATGGGTGCGGCCCGTGATCGGTTCAAGCGCCATCCATGACATACGCGTGCCAAGGAACCACAAGGTAAAGAAATCTGTCTGCGCGCGCTTGGCATCGGGATAATCGCCCATTTTGGCGGGATGGATGCAGATCATTTTCTCATCACCGCGCCCGCCGCCTGGCATTTTCATGAGCCCGTATTTGATGCTGCCTTTGCGCGGGTTGGGCACACCTGCCACGGCGGCCCAGTAAATCTTGCGCGTCAGATGGTGGCGCAGACTTTCGGACAGCGCGCGCGCGATGCGATCAGTGCGGGCCAACATCAAAAGCCCAGAGGTGTCTTTATCAAGACGATGCACCAGCTTGGGCTTGTCTTTATAACCAAATTTGAGCGCCTCGGTCAGGCCATCGACATGGCGTTCACCCTGACCGCTGCCGCCTTGGCTGGGCAGGCCCGCAGGTTTGTTCAGGATGATGATATGCTCATCCTTCCACAGCACCGCGTCTTGGATCATCTTCTCATCAGCTTGGCTGATTTTCGACACGCGCGGGGCGGGGGCCGCCCCTTCGGGCAGGGGCGGCACGCGCACAATCTGACCTGCCACAATGCGATCTGATCCTTTGCACCGCGCGCCATCCACGCGCACCTGCCCGGTGCGGCACATCTTTTCCACGGCGCCTTGGGTCAAGTGCGGAAAGCGTTTCTTGAACCAGCGGTCAAGGCGCTGCTCGCCCTCATCCGGGCCAATGGTTAGGGTTTGCACGCCGCTCATACCAGCACTCCTTTGGCCAAAGCGGCCCCTATGGCCACTGCCAGCAGCGACAAAACAAGGGAGGCGCCAACATAGGCCAGCGCGGGCAATATCTGCCCTGCCTGCCAAAGTTTCATCGCATCCAGCGAAAAGGCGGAAAATGTGGTGAACCCGCCCAAAACCCCTGTCATCAACAAAGGCGATAGGCCCGTCCGCGCAGGAAGGGCTACGAAAAATATGCCCATCACAAAACTGCCCAGCACATTGACCGCCAGCGTCCCAAGTGGCGCACCCACGGCAGCCACAGTCATAAACCGCAGCACCGAGCCGATTGCGCCGCCAAGGGCCACTTGGAAAAGGGACATCATCATCAGGTTTCCATGCGGGCGATGGGGGGAATTGTCAAGGATCGGCGCAAAAGGGGGCGCGTCGCCCCCCCCCCGGCGCGCTGCGCCTCACCCCCTGCGGATTAACTTAGTTATACAATATCAGCTATTTAAGGATATCCATGTGCAAATTATGTGCATAGTTCAGTCCTATTAATTTCATACTCGCCACATTTGGTTATAATAGTGACATCGGTTGCGTGCAAATACCCATGATTTAACATGCAACTTATCGAAGTGTCGAAAATTGCTCAAATCGCTGCTGCGATAACGCCGCGATCTAACCCCTCTTTAAAGCCATCAAGGCCGAGCTGATTTGGCGCAGTACCTCGGAGACCCGTCGACGGGCTTAGACGGTGATCTTCCAATGCTGGGCTGAAGCTCTCCGATAAAGTTGGGACGGTTCAAACCCCCAAATCAGACGCAAACTGACGTCTCGCAAGGCCGCTGGTCGTCGCGATGCGAACTGCATCCCGCTTGAACTCGTCGCTGTATATCATTGCCATATCCAGTCTCCTTAATGGCGAGTATTGCTCTCATATGACCGGAGCCATACTGGGACAGGTCCACCGCCATCCGATGCGCAGATAAACGGGCCCGCTGGGCTAAAAATGATGAGGGTTCGCGGCCCGATCCACCCAAATTTTGGTGCCTTCGCAATATATGGTAAAGCGCAGGACAAAAGTACTTGTTCATCGGGCCGATTCAGACGATCAAAGGGTCAATCGGCAGGCCGCTTGGGGGATGTTTGATAAAGGGCTAACGTTAAAAAGG
>CAXNIF010000057.1:0-8517 GCA_964202345.1 Cypionkella sp. | reverse complement strand
GCCCGCCAGTTTTGATGCAGCCTTGGCTGATATGCGCCGCCAAGAAGATGACGAGCTACAACAAGGCGCGGCGCTGGATATCTTTGCCTCCAATGCAAGCGAACCCGCGGTTTCGCCCATAGATTCCGTGCCCAAAAAAACGACCGCGTCTGATGGGGCAGATGCCGCCAAAACGCCGCAAGATGACAGCTTTGGCGAGGCGCGCGCCACAAAGGCAGAGCAATTGCTTGCCGCATTTGCCGCGCGGCGCGCCGAAGCCTTGGCCAAGGCAGAGGCACAAACCAATGGCGCGCGCCCCGCGGCTGAATTGACCGCAAACATTTCCCCAGCCGCATTGGTCTTGACCGACCCGAAATCCGTGCCCGTCGCGCCGCGAACAGCGGGCGATACGGCACCGAAATTAGGCAGCGCACAGGGTGATTTTGGCTCTGGGCAAGATGCAGCGGTGCCCACGCGGTTAAAACCCATCGAAGTGAAACATGTCCCGGCCAAAGACTTGCCCCGCAAGCCGCAAAACCTAAAGGCCATGCCGATGCCCAAACAGCCAAAGACGGGGGCACTGTTGGCTTGGGCCTTGACGGGTGTTTTGCTGCTTGTTTTGATCGCGGCTGCGGCCATGTCCAGCTATATGTTGGAATCGGTTAATCGGCTGTTTTTCACTGATACGGCGCTCGCGGCGGCGACATCGCCCGAACCTGCGCCGCAACAGACCTCTGGCCTTGCGCCATTGGAAATGGCCGCCAAGCCCCAAATCGGGACGCAAGCAGAAATGCCCGCACCAAGCCCGACTGCGCCTGTGGCGCAATTGGCAAGCGATCTTGCGCCAAATGCATTGCCCCCCGCCTTGCCAGCCCCCAAAATTATAGCCGCCACCAGAGGCGTTGATCTGCCGCCAATCGCCTCGCATGCGGCTTTGGCAGAGGCATTTGGCAGGGCAGCGGATGCAAATCCAAACCAAAGCATAACTTTGCAGGCCAATGCCCCCCTGCCCAGCACTTTGGCTGGCGCGGCCCCACCGCAAAGGGCGGCGCTTGATGGCGGTGTGGATGCCGCACCTGACCTCGATACTCCAGATGCGCCAGCGCCCTTCGCAGACCCAGCCTTGGCAGAGGTGCGGCCTTTGCCGCGCCCTGATGCGTCATCCCCCCTTGCTTTTCCCATGGCCATTGGGGCGGATCCTGCCTTGGCGGCTGCGCGTCCCTTGCTGCGGCCCGAAGGCATTTTGGCCGCAGGCCGCGCCGCCCGGCTTGCCACCGCGTCGGCTTCGCTTGTCGCGGCGGCCGAAATTGACGCCGCCGAAACAGCCTTGCTGGATCCTGCAGCCCCCCCGCTTGGGCAAAGTGGGCCAATGTCCCTGTCGATTAGCCCCATTCCTGCCGCAAGGCCAAGTGGGATTAAGGCCGCCTATGAAGCGGCTCGCGATGCACAGATCATCGCCTTGGCGGCCGCCAATGCCGCCCCTGCCGTGGAAACCCAGCCAGAAACCGAACAAAGCACGGCAAGCGATGTCAACGACACCGCGCAAATCGAAGCAAATGAAGAAACCGAACTTGCGTCATTAGAGGGGGGCGCGGCATCGCGCAGCGTTGTGGCCAAGCAGGCAACACTGCGCAATGCCATAGACCTGCGCGACGTTAATCTGATTGGCATTTTCGGAACCAGTGCAAACCGGTATGCCCTGATCCGCCAGTCAACTGGGATCTATCGCAAATTAAAAGTGGGCGATCGTTTTGATGGCGGCCAAGTCGCCGCCATCACACAAGACGAGGTGCGCTATGCCAAGGGCGCGCAAATGCTGGCTTTGCAAATGCCAAACATGTAATTTTTTCATCCTATCGCTCCACTTCAGCGTGCAACGCCCTTGAACGCGGCCTTTTGCCCTGTCAACATAGGCAAAATTGCCACAGGGATACATCATGGAAAGCCTGCTCCTCCAAGCGTCAATCTATCTTGGTGCGGCTGTTATCGTTGTGCCGGTGGCCGTGCGCCTTGGGCTTGGTTCTGTGCTGGGCTATCTTGCGGCAGGGATTTTGATCGCGCCGATTTTGCGCCAGATCGGAGCCGACGCGGATGAGGTGCAGCATATCGCCGAATTTGGCGTGGTCTTGATGCTGTTTTTGATCGGCCTTGAATTGGAACCCAAAACGCTGTGGGATATGCGGGGCAGGCTCTTGGGCATGGGCGGCGCGCAGGTGATTTTGACCACGCTGGCGGTGGCCTATGCTCTTTTTTCGATCGGCGTGAATTGGTCATCTGCGGTTGTTCTGGGGCTATTACTGTCCCTTTCTTCGACGGCCATTGTTTTGCAAACCTTGTCAGAGAAAAACCTGATGCGCACGGCCGGGGGGCGTTCGGCCTTTTCGGTCTTGCTGACGCAAGACATGGCGTTGATCCCCATTTTGGCCTTGGTGCCCTTGATGGCGCTGCCTGCCATCCAAGGGCCAACGGCGCAACAATTTGGTGTGGTGAATGCGGGTGCGGAAGATCATGGCACTGCGGGGGCCGCCGAACCGCTGATCAGCCTTGTGCAATCCTTGCCAGATTGGGCGGCGGCGGGGCTGACATTGGCCATTGTGGCGGGAATTGTCTTGGCAGGCCATTATCTGTCACGACCGATTTTCCGCTATGTGCACGCGGCAAAACTGCCCGAAATGTCGACGTTCATCTCGCTTTTGATGGTGCTGGGCATTGCGTTTTTGATGATTTTGGTTGGACTGTCGCCCGCGCTTGGCACCTTTGTGGCAGGGGTTGTTTTGGCCAATTCAGAGTTTCGTCACCAGCTCGACGCTGATTTGCGCCCCTTTAAGGGGCTGCTGTTGGGCGTGTTCTTTATGACAGTCGGCGTTGGTATTAATTTTTCAATTCTGTGGCAATATCCCTTTACCGTCATGGGTCTAACCTTGGGGCTGATGATCATCAAGGCGGCGGTTTTGCTCTTGATCGCCATTGCCTTTCGGCTGCGCGGCCAAGATCGCTGGCTTTTTACCCTATCGCTGGCGCAAGCGGGCGAATTTGGCTTTGTGATTATCGCATTTGCCCGCAGCGAAGGGGCGGTGTCACTGGCCCATGGGCAAATGGCGCTGCTGGTTGTTAGCCTATCGATGCTGCTGACACCGTTTTTGTTCATTGCCTATGACCAATTGGCAAAGCGGCTTAAATCGGGGCGTGCGCAACATGCCCCTGATGAAATCGACGAAAAAGCTGCGGTGATCGTTGCGGGCATTGGACGATTTGGACAAGTGGTCAATCGTTTGGTGCGCGGGTCGGGATTGCAGACGGTGGTGCTGGATAATGACATGGCCACGATTGACGTGATGCGACAATTTGGCATTAAGGGGTTTTTTGGCGATCCATCCCGCCCTGAATTGCTGGAAGCCGCCGGTCTGGCCACGGCGCAAGTTATGGTCGTTGCCGTCGATGCACGGGAAACCGCGCTGAAAATAGTGCGCTATGTGCGCGCGCAACGCCCCGATATCCACATTGTGGCCCGCGCCCGCGACCGCGTCCATGTCTATGAGTTGTTTCAGGCGGGCGCGAATGACATTGTGCGCGAAACCTTTGACAGCTCGGTGCGCGCGGGTCGCTATGTGTTGGAAAATATGGGATTTTCCGAGTATGAGGCATCCAAAGCATCGCAAACCTTTGCCCGCGTTGACCGGGCAGCTATGCGTGATTTGGCCAAATTATGGGTGCCGGGCCAACCCTCGCATTTAAATGAGGCCTATGTGTCGCGCGCGCGCGAATTAGAGCGCGACATCGCCAGCGCCCTGATCCACGAGCTGCACGAGTTGCGCATGATGCCCGGTGCGGATGCTGACATTGCAGCGTCTGAAACCGTCGTGCCCAGCTTTTCCATCGACGAAGGCGGCGAAACACCCGATCCCAAGGCCGAAAGCCGCATATAAAAAAGGGCGGCCCAAGGATGGCCGCCCCCTGCAAAGCATGGATCACAAATCGTTTGGCCTGTCAGGCCGCACGGCCGATCAGGACTTCGCCCACTTTTTTCTGCGCCCCAGCCTCATCTGTGCCAGCCACAGCAGCCACTTCGCGCGTCAAGCGATCCAGCGCCGCCTCATAGAGTTGGCGTTCGGAATAGCTTTGCTCGCGTTGATCGTCGCTGCGATGCAAATCACGCACCACTTCGGCGATGGCCATAAGATCGCCCGAATTGATTTTTTGTTCGTATTCTTGGGCACGGCGCGACCACATGGCGCGCTTTACACGCGCCTTGCCTTTTAGGGTATCAAGCGCCTTATTGATAAGGTCAGGCGTTGATAGGCTGCGCATCCCGATTTCCGTCGCCTTATGCGTGGGCACGCGCAGAGTCATCTTATCCTTTTCAAAGGAAATCACGAATAGCTCTAGATGGATGCCAGCGATTTCCTGCTCTTCGATCGAAATGATCTTGCCCACGCCATGGGCAGGATAGACGACAAATTCATTGGCGCGGAAATCAGGTTTTTTCGACTTAGTCATTAGGCACCTTGCGTTAGGCCCCATCGCAAAACCAAAAAACAAATCCCCCCAAAAGCAAGAGGGGATGGGTCTTTAGATTCCACAAAAGCAACCGTTGGGTCACATGTCCCAAGGAAAGCGGCGGGCGAGAAAAGACATTGTGATTAAATTTATATCACAATTTTGTTGCAATTCCAACTGGAACAGCGGGGCATATCTGGTGACCAAATGGCAAAACAGCGGCAAATCTGGTTGATTTTACAAAAAACCAACCGATTTTTGCGAATCAGCGCGAATCGCAGCACCAAAAGGCGGCAACGGGCGCCACAACGCGGCCAGATCATCCGCCTTTGCCGGGCTTTTCCGAAAAATACTTCTCGCGCTTGCCTGTCTCGCCATCGCGCGCTTCAGACTCGGGGAGCGGGTCTTTTTTGGTGACGATGACGGGCCACATTTCCGAATATTTGCGATTAAACGCAACCCATTCATCCATCCCCGATTCAGTATCTGGGCGAATCGCATCGGCTGGGCATTCGGGTTCGCAAACACCGCAATCGATACATTCGTCAGGGTGAATGACCAGCATGTTTTCGCCCTCGTAAAAGCAGTCAACGGGGCAAACTTCGACACAATCGGTGTATTTGCAGGCGATGCAGTTGTCGATCACGACATAGGTCATGGTAGAATTCCTCTGGTCTTGCCGCTCTGTCCTAGCCAAGGACAGCGGATCATTCAAGCGCGATTGGGTATCTGCGGGCCGCTTTGATCGAGGTCGACATACAACATTTCCGCGACTCTGGCCGGGCCGCGCCGCTGCGCCAGTGCCAGCACACGGATCACCCGCACACGGCCCCCTTGGACAAAGGTCAGCACATCGCCAACGCCCACCCCTTGCGCGGGCTTGGCGCAAGGCTGCCCGTTCAGGCGCAGGTGCCCCTCCTGGATCAGGGCAGAGGCAAGTTCGCGCGATTTGAAAAAGCGTGCAAAGCAAAGCCATTTATCAAGGCGCAGTTTAGACGCCGCAAGCGGCGTGGTCGCTGGCTGAACCTTGCCGCTTGCCCCCGCCAAGGATGCTACAACTTGGCCTTTAGCGCCATAAGGGCGGCAAAAGGATTGTCAGGGTCAACGGGTTTATCGGCGCGGGCGGGACGAGATTCAAACGATTTCGGTTTGAAATCGTCGCGTGGTTTGCCGCGATCATGGCCCTTGCGGCCGCCATCTTTGCGATCCCCATCTTTGCGATCACTGCGCCCGAAATCTTTCCGCTCGCCGTCTTTACGCTCGCCGTCCTTGCGTGGGCCTTTGAACGCGCCGCGATCTTTGCGCGAGGGTGCAGGCGTGCCTTCGCCCGCTTCGGGATTGGCGCGCTTCTCGCCGCGCGGGGCGCGATTGCCGTCTTGCGCCGCGCTGCCCTCGCCCTCTGATTTGCGGGCGGGGCGTTCAAATCGAGGTTTGGGCGCCCATGTATAGGTGTAGAAGACTTCCATTTCGGGGGCGGCCTCTGCGGCAGGTTCCGCCGCTTCGGGCTGCACAAAAACCGATTCCTCTTCGGTGATTGGGTTTACACGCGGTGTGTCATCCACGACCACAGGCGCGGCCACCTTGACCTTTGCACGTTCGCCGCGCTGGCCCTTATAGCCCAAACCGGCCATCAAATCGGCAAATTGCTCGGCCCCCAAACCGGTGATGGACAGCATCTCGGGCGTGGCCTCAAAGCCTGCCTTGCTGTCCAAGCCGCGCAAAATATCGGCCAAACGTTCCAGCATATCAATTCGCAGCGCCCGTGCGCCGGCAGGATGATAGCCTGCCAAGGTGTAATGACTGCGCGGCACGGCGGGCAAATTGGGAATACTGACCAATCCAGGCGGCGGGCTTTCGGGAAAATCATCCAGCCCGTTCCACAGCGACCATAGCACAAGGCGCAGGCGCGTGGGTGCGGGTTTCAACAGCGCGGGCATGAACACCGTGTATTGGCCAAAGCGGATGCCATGTTTGCGCAGACTTGCGCGCGAGGGTTGATCCAACTCTTTGACCTCATTGGCCACAGATTCGCGGGCGATCACACCCATGGCCTCGCTCATGCGAAAGGCAAAGCCGCGCGCAAGCCCTGTCAAGGTTTCATCGCGCGCCATCGCAAGCAAGGGTTCAAACCCAGCGGCAATCTTGCGGTCAATAAAATGCTGTAAACGGCGGGTGACCTTTTCGACGATCTCTGGCCCAGCCTCGTCATCCACAAAGGCCTGAACGCTGGGGCGCTGCGGCTCGCTGCCTTTGACCAATTTGCCCACAGCAGAATTGCCCCACATCAACCCGCCTTGCGTGGTGAAATCCATTTCACCATCGGGCGCGTTGTAAAAGCGATCAGCGCGCAAGTGCAATTCGGGCCGCAGCGCCAGCATCGCGGCTTGGCGCAAGGTATCACGCGCCATCCCGTCGCTGTCTGTGCCTGCATCTTGGGCAAAACGAAACCCATCCAAACGGCCAGCGAATTCGCCTTCTACCGTTACTTCGCCATTGTCATTCACCTCGGCCACGAGGGTCTCCTTTTGTTTCAATCGCCGCAGCAAGTGGCTGGTGCGCCGATCCACGAATCGCTGCGCCAAAGCGCTGTGCAGCGCATCTGACAGACGATCCTCTACATCACGCGCCCGCTGCCGCCAATAGTCGGCGTTTTGCACCCAAGCATCGACTTGCGCAACATAGGTCCAAGTGCGGATATAGGCCAGCCGTTTTGACAGCGCATCAATATCGCCGTGGGTTTTATCGATACGCGCAATCGCCTTTTCCAGCCAATCCGGCGGAATTCTGGTGGGCGCAAGGCCGCGCCCCGTTAAGAACCCATAAATCAGCGCCAATAGTCCCGCATGCTCGGCCTCACTTGACGCGCGAAAATTGGGGATACGGCAAACATCCCAAAGCAATTTAAGGCGCGCAATCGAGCTTAGCTTTTCGGCGACTTCGGGCATATTCGATAGCATTTTCAAAGCCACCACATCATCTGCATCGCGCGCGCGCGTCAGCCAAGGGTCAGATGTTGGGGCCTCTAGGCTGCGGATCAGGTGATCGACGCTGGCAAAATCCAAATCATGATTGCGCCAATACAATTTGCGCACAGGGTCAAAACGATGGGCTTCAATGGCCTCAACGACTTCGGGGGCAAGAGGGCGCACATCGCCCGTGATGCCAAAGGTGCCATTGGCCAAATGCCGCCCCGCGCGCCCAGCAATCTGGGCCAATTCTTGTGGAAACAAGGCCCGCATGCGGCGACCGTCGAATTTGCCCGTGGCGGCAAAGGCGATATGGGTGATGTCCAAATTCAGGCCCATGCCAATGGCATCTGTGGCCACCAGATAATCCACCTCGCCATTTTGATACATGGCCACTTGCGCGTTTCTTGTGCGCGGCGATAGCGCCCCCATCACCACAGCGCAGCCGCCTTTGGTGCGGCGGATCACCTCGGCGATGGCATAGACGGACTCGACGGAAAAGCAGACAATGGCACTGCGCTCGGGCAGGCGCGCCAGGTTCTTGCTGCCGGTATAAGACAGCGATGACATCCTCTCGCGCCGCAGCAATTCGACACGCGGAATGAGGCCCAAAATCGCCGTCCGCATCGTGTCTGATCCCAAAAACAAGGTTTCGTGCAGGCCCCGCGCGCGCAGCAAGCGGTCGGTAAAAACATGGCCGCGATCGGGGTCGGCGCAAAGTTGTATCTCATCCACCGCCACGAAATCTGCGCCTATTTCCAAGGGCATAGCTTCCGTTGTTGCCACGAAATATTGCGCGCGGGGCGGGATGATTTTTTCCTCTCCCGTGATCAGCGCCACCACCGAGGGGCCGCGCAGGGCGATGATTTTGTCATAGACTTCCCGCGCCAGCAGGCGCAGCGGCAATCCGATGACGCCCGTGCGGTGCGACAACATCCGTTCAATCGCATAATGCGTCTTGCCCGTATTGGTTGGCCCAAGCATCGCAGTGACCCGCGCAGGCGCATTGATGGATTTGGCGCACATGGCCTGCCTTTGCTGGGATTATAAATCTTGGCCTTGGATCTGCCCGTCC
>CAXNIF010000056.1:0-8525 GCA_964202345.1 Cypionkella sp. | reverse complement strand
TGGGTGGGGGCATCTGCCCAATGTGCGCGCCCTTCGGCGGCCAAATGGGCCAGCGCCGCCGCCCGCGCCTGCGCCGCCGTTTGGCCCATTTGCCGCAGCCCAAAGGCGATTTCCTCGGCCACAGTGGGAAACAAGATTTGGGCATCGGGGTTTTGAAATACGATCCCAATCGCCCCCAACATGGCGCGCCGATCTTCGGGGCTTTTGCCATGCACCGTGACGGTGCCGCGACTGGGCGCGATGAGGCCCGCGATCAGCCGCAGCAGTGTGGTTTTGCCCGACCCATTGCGCCCGATGATGCTGATTCGCGCTTGGGTCAAGGTCAGGCTTAATGGGGCGAGAATCTCGCGCCCTTGCAGGGTGACACTGGCGCTATCCAAAGCGATCATGCGCGGCGCGCCACGATCAATTGCTGGCCGCGCGGCAATTCTGTCGCGGCAAAATCTGCCCGATAGCCAGAGGCGGCGAGCAGATATTCCACATCTGTGCGCAGCATGTGATAGGGCGCGCGCGCGGCATGGGTGACCACGCCATCGGGTTGGCGATAGGGTTTGAGATAGTCCGTCTCGGGGGCCAAAAACAATGTCAGGAATAGTTTTTCCAATGCAGGGCAGGCGGTTTGCAAAGACAGCAAGGCACGGCGCAGATGGTTGATCGGCAGGTGGGTAAAGACGGCAAAGGCCATCGCATGGGTGATTCGCTTGGGCACGCCCGCAAAGGTGAAATCCGCGTCTTCGATCAAGTGATCTAGGGCAAGTCGCGAGGGGTCTGGCAGTTCTTTGGCATGGCCTGCGCGCATTAAGTCACCTGATAAATCGGTGGCCCAATAATGGCCCTTGGCCAAATAGGGCACGGCGCGGCATCCCAGACGCAAGGAACCTGCGCCAATGTCCAGCAAATGGTGATGCGGGTCGAGCCCGTGGCTGAGCAATATTTGCATCTGCACAAGGCCCGTCTCCTCCCATCGCCCGCCCACAATATCGCGGTGGCGTCCAGCGGCGATGGCATCTTGATAAAAGCCAGGCGCGTGATAGGGCGAAATATGAGCAGGTTTGGTCATGCAGCGGATATAGCATCGCGCCAGCCCGCAGGCAAATGCTGGCCCGCCCTCCGCTATGCCGCCAAGCCGTTAGGTTTTGCGGCGACTTCAGCCCGCGCGCGGTTGGGGCGCGGGCCTTAGCGATGATTTGGGGCGCAGTATAGCTGATACAGCGTTTGCAATACGGCCCGCACTTCGGCGCTGGCCAATCGATAATGAATCGTTTGCGCCGCGCGCCGCGTGTCGACCAGGTGCAACATTCTCATTTTGCCCAAATGCTGCGACAAAGCGGCGGGCGATAATTGCACAAGCGTGGCCAGATCACCCACGCTGCGCTCTCCCTCCAGCAAGGCGCAAAGCACAATCAGGCGCTTTGGGTTGGCCATTGCCGACAGCATGGCCGCCACCTCATCGGCGCGGCTTTCCAAATTTGCGGCAAGCAGGTCTATATTTGGCGGCGTTTGGTCTGGGTTTTGTTGGGTCATGGCGAAAAAGTCTCTTTTTGCGCTTGCATTTTAGAACTTTCGAAACAAAATAGAAAGCCGAAGCTGGGTGCTGGGGTGACATTTCAAAGCGGTCTTGCCGAAGGGGTTGGGCCGCCCATGAGATGACACGAATTTCATCGCCTTGCACGGCCCGAAACCATAACAGTCAAAGAGACATATACAATGATTACAACCTTTACACCCTATGCCGCCCTTCTGGGGGGCAGTTTGATCGGGATTTCGACCGTTTTGCTGATGCTGCTCAATGGGCGCATTGCGGGGATGACGGCCATGCTGGGCGGCGTTTTGTCGCCCAAAAGCCCCGACAGCCCGTGGCGGATCGCCTTTTTGGTGGGTGCCGTCGGCGCGCCCTTTGTCGCCACGCTATTTGGGGCCGAGTTCAGCTTTCAATCGCCCACCACGGGGCCGCTTTTGGCTTTGGGCGGTGTTATTGTGGGCATTGGCGTGACGTTTGGGTCGGGTTGCACCTCGGGTCATGGGGTTTGCGGCATTGCACGGCTTTCGCCGCGTTCGATTGTTGCGACGCTGACCTTTATGATCACAACATTTATCACCGTGGGCATCATGCGCCACGTTATTGGGGGTTAAGCCGATGATGCGTGTTATTTCCGCTTTGGGCGCAGGGGTTGTTTTTGGTCTTGGCATTGCCATATCTGGCATGGGCGACCCGGCCAAAGTGCTGAATTTCTTTGATATATTTGGCACGTGGGATCCAAGCCTTGCCTTTGTTATGGGCTCGGCCTTGGTGACGGCAATGATCGGATATCGGTTGGTCTTTGCCCGCAACACAGTGCCGCTCTTCGACACCAAATTTCATTTGCCCACGGGCACAAAAATCGACGCCAAATTGGTTGGCGGATCGGCGGTTTTTGGTATTGGCTGGGGAATTTCTGGTTTTTGCCCCGGCGGCGCCATTCCAGCTTTAGGTTTTTCGCCTTGGCCGACGGCGCTGTTCTTGCTCTCGATGGGGGCGGGGATATTGATCGCGCGCCAAATTCAATCCCGCCTGATGCCCGCTGCGGCCTAGGGGCAAGGCTAACCCTACGCACAGCCATAAAAAATAAGGCGCGCATCTTGTCAGATGCGCGCCCATTTCGTTTCTTTGGTCTATGTCAATGGCGCGGCTTATTTCAGCGAAGGGTCGATGGCTTTGCACGCCTCGACCAAGCCTTTGACGGCATCGACCGATTTGTCGAACATCGCCTGCTCATCCGCGGATAGTTTGATGTTGACAATCCGCTCGATCCCGCCGGCGCCGATGATGGTCGGCACGCCCACATACATGCCCTTTAGGCCAAATTCGCCGTCACAATAGGCCGCGCAAGGCAATAGACGCTTTTGGTCTTTCAAAAAGGCTTCGGCCATTTCAATGGCAGAGGTGGCGGGGGCGTAAAAGGCGCTGCCCGTTTTCAGCAAGCCAACAATTTCCGCGCCGCCGTCGCGGGTGCGCTGCACAATCGCGTCTAGCTTATCTTGGGTTGTCCAGCCCATGGCGACCAGATCAGGCAATGGAATGCCGCCCACGGTGGAATAGCGCACAGATGGCACCATCGTATCGCCATGCCCGCCCAGCACAAAGGCGGTGACATCGCGCATCGAGACGTTAAATTCCACCGAGAGGAAATGACGGAAGCGCGCCGAATCCAGCACCCCCGCCATGCCGACCACCATATGGTGCGGCAGGCCCGAAAACTCGCGCAGCGCCCACACCATCGCGTCCAGCGGGTTGGTGATACAAATCACAAAGGCGTTGGGGGCGTGTTTTTTGATGCCCTCGCCCACGGCTTTCATAACTTTTAGATTGATGCCCAAAAGATCATCGCGCGACATGCCGGGCTTGCGCGGCACACCTGCGGTGACAATGCAAACGTCTGCGCCTGCGATATCGGCGTAGTCATTCGCGCCCTTCATCACAGCGTCAAACCCTTCGGATGGGCCAGATTGCGCGATATCCAGCGCCTTGCCTTGCGGGGTGCCTTCGGCGATATCGAACAAGATCACATCGCCAAGTTCTTTTATTGCTGCCAAATGCGCCAATGTGCCGCCAATTTGACCTGCGCCGATCAGCGCGATTTTGGGCCGTGCCATAGAGAATCCCCCTAGGTTAACGTGAATGTTGCGCAATGGCTTACGCGCAAAATAGGGGGGGGCGCAAGGCCGCGCTGCGGGGCATTTTATGCTTTCGCTGGCCAGAGGGCGGTGTTTGCGCTAACGATTTGCAAAATCTGGGGGCGGCAATGAACGATATCTTCTTTTGGGCCATGGCAGGGCTGGCCGCAATGTTGGTGGGCATGGGCAAGGGGGGCCTGCCGGTGGTTGGCATGCTGGGGGTGCCCGTGCTGTCCTTGGCCATTTCGCCCATCACGGCGGCGGGGCTCTTGTTGCCGGTTTATGTGCTGTCGGACATCTTTGCCCTATACGCCTATCGCCGCGCCTTTGATCGGCGTGTTCTGGTGATTTTGGCGGCGGGGGTCACATTGGGTGTGGCTTTGGGCTGGGCGACGGCCAGTGTCACGCCTGAATGGGCGGTAACCTTGCTGGTGGGGCTGATTGGTTTTATATTTGCGCTGAATTTGCTGCGCGCCAAAAGCGGGCAAGCCCCGCGCAAGGCCGATGTGCCGCGCGGTATTTTCTGGGGCGCGCTGACGGGGTTCACCAGTTTCGTCAGCCATACAGGCGCGCCGCCCTTTCAGGTTTATGTGCTGCCGCTGCGGCTAGAGAAATTGGTCTTTGCGGGCACAAGCACCCTGTTGTTCGCCTATCTGAATGCCATCAAACTAATTCCCTATGCCGCGCTGGGGCAGTTATCCCCCGCCAATCTAAAGGTGGCGGCGGCGTTGATGCCTGTGGCGGCGCTGTCGGTGTTTTTTGGGGTGCGATTGGTCAAGCGCTTGCCCGAACGGGTGTTTTTTCAACTGGTGACTTGGGCCTTATTGTTCATTTCCGCCAAGCTGATTTGGGATGGGCTGCGCGGGTCAGGCTGGGTTTAGATCGGCGTGCCTTTTGCGGGGGCGGGGGTGGTCACGTCCTCATATCCTGTCCCCGAGGCGATCAGGCACATCACCCCCGCGGGCGTGGTTGCCGTGATCGTCCATGTCCCCGTTTGCGCATTGGTAAACATCTCCATCACATGGCCATGACTCGCAAGGCCAATGGCGCGGCGTCCTTCGCCAAAATGCGCGCCCAGCGCGCCCAAAACGGCATCGCGCGGGCCACATTGGGCGGGCTCTGTTTGGGCAAAGACGTTTTGCGTGGCCATGACCAAAGCTGCAAAACCAAAGGACAAGGTGAAAAGCGTTTGTTGAATATGGGGCGGCAGGGGGGGCATGGCGGGCCTTTCGCAGAGGATATGCCGTCAGCCTGCGCGTAAAATCTAGCGCTTTGGTTAAATTGGGGCGCGTTCTGGCCTTGTTCCCCTGCGGCGCGGCGCAGGGCCGCTGATTTTTCTGCGCTGCGGCATTTCTGCCCTTGCCGAAAGTGACAAAGTAATGCCATTTGGCGCAAGATTATTACCGCGAGGAATCATGTCCCAAGCCCAACGCCCCTATCGCTCGTTGCTTTACATTCCGGCTTCTAACGCGCGGGCCATGGAAAAAGCGCAATCGCTGGCTGCAGATGCGATCATCTTTGATCTGGAAGATGCCGTGGCCCCCGCCGAAAAGACCGCCGCGCGGGGCGCTTTGGCTGATGCTTTGCAGGCCGATTATGGGGCGCGAGCCCGAATCGTGCGGGTGAATGGCTTGGACAGCCCATGGGGCGCGGACGACCTTACCGCCTTTGCGGGCCACAGCGGGGTGGATGCCATTTTGTTGCCCAAAGTCAACGCGGCTGCTGATTTGGACAGCGCCCACCGTGCGGCTCCTGCCAAGCCGCTTTGGGCGATGATGGAAACCGCGCTGGGCATGTTGAACGCCGCCCAAATTGCCGCCCATCCCGCGCTGGCGGGGATGGTGATGGGCACCAATGATCTGGCCAAAGAGTTGGGCAGTCGCCACCGCCCCGACCGCTTGGCGCTGCAAACGGGTCTTGGCCTATGTGTGCTGGCGGCGCGCGCCTATGGGCGGGTGATTGTGGATGGGGTGTTTAACGCCTTTAAGGACGACGAAGGTCTGGCACAGGAATGCGCGCAGGGGCGCGATTTTGGCTTTGACGGCAAAACCTTGATCCACCCTGCGCAATTGGCCATTGCCAACAGTGCCTTTGCCCCCAGCGAGGCCGAGATCGACCTTGCCCGCCGCCACATCGCCGCTTTTGACGCCGCCATCGCGGCGGGGCAAGCCGTGGCGGTTGTGGATGGTAAAATCGTGGAAAATCTGCATATCGTTACGGCGAAGGCCCTGCTGATGAAAGCACAGGCCATTGCACGGATGGAGGCGGTATGACGATATTGATCTTGGGACTGGCGCTATGGATCGCAGCGCATGGGATGAAACGCTTGGCCCCAAAGCTGCACGGGCGTCTTGGCACGCGGGCCAAACCCGCCGTGGCGCTGGCGCTGGTGCTGTCGGTGGTGATGATGGTTTTGGGCTATCGCGCCGCCGAAGGTGATGTCTATTGGGGGCCAAGCTCTGCCTTGGTTGGGATTAATAACCTGGCGATGGTGCTGGCATTTTACGTCTATGCCGTGGGCGGGCCAAAGGGCGCGCGGATCTGGCTGGGCACCAAATTGCGCCATCCGCAATTGATCGGGTTTTCCATCTGGGCCTTTGCCCATCTTTTGGTCAATGGCGATACGCCCTCGCTGATTTTGTTTGGCGGGCTGCTGGCTTGGGCGCTGGGGTCGATTGCGCTGATCAACGCGCAAGAGCCAAGTTGGACACCCCCCGCCCGCGCGCCCCTGAAAAAAGAGTTTATCTATGTGGGGGCTGCGATTGTGGCGACAGGGGTGGTGATGGTGATTCACTTCTACCTTGGCGTTCAACCTTGGGGCTAAGATATGGCTCAGCTTTATCGATTTTTGACCGAGGATGACACTGTCGCCTTTTGTCACAAAGTGTCCGAGGCTTTGGCCAAGGGCTGGCAGCTTTATGGCCCGCCCAGCTATGCCTATGACGCCAAGGCCGAGGTGATGCGCTGCGGACAAGCCGTCACAAAAGAAATCGCGGGGGACTATCACCCCGATATGAAACTGGGTCAGCAATAGGAATTGGGCATGGGTGATAAAACCAACGCAGGGCATTTCTTTGAAGATTACCGCCTTGGGCAGGTCATCACCCATGCTATCCCCCGCACCTTATCGGGCGGCGAGCGGGCGCTGTATCATGCGCTTTATCCCGCCCGCCATGCGATTTATTCCTCCGATGAATTCGCCCGCGCTTGTGGCTTGCCCGCAGCCCCGATGGATGATCTGATTGCCTTTCACAGCGTCTTTGGCAAAACAGTGCCCGATATTTCGCTGAACGCTGTTGCCAATTTGGGCTATGCGGCGGGACGCTGGCTGTTGCCCGTCTATGCGGGCGATACCTTGACCGCGCGCAGCACGGTGATTGGGCTTAAGGAAAACTCGAACCAAGAAACGGGCGTGGTCTATGTCCGTTCAGAAGGGATCAATCAGCGCGGCCAAACTGTGCTGGATTACATCCGCTGGGTGATGGTGCGAAAGCGCGATCTTGCCGCGCCCGCGCCCGCGCCCGTGATCCCTGAATTGCCCAAGGCGCTGGAGGCGCGGGCGCTTTGCATTCCGCAAGGTCTGGATTTTTCGCGCTATGATCTTACCCTTGCGGGAGAGCCGCACCGATGCCGCGATTATGCCGTGGGCGAGGTGATTGACCATATCGACGGCGTGACCTTGGAAGATGCCGAACATATGCTGGCCACGCGCTTGTGGCAGAATACCGCCAAAGTGCATTTTGACGCCACCCATCGCCCCGATGGGCGGCGGCTGATTTACGGCGGGCATATCATCTCGATGGCGCGGGCGCTGTCATTCAATGGGCTGGCCAATGCGCAGATGATTGTGGGCCTGAACGGCGGCACCCATGTCAGCCCTGCTTTTGCGGGCGATACCATCCGCGCTTGGTCGCAAGTCTTAGAGATTGCCGAAACCGCCGCGCCAAGTGTCGGGGCGATCCGCTTGCGCCTTGTTGCGCATAAAGGCGCGCAAGCTGGCCCCTTGCGCGGCGCGGATGGCAAATACAGCCCCGAAGTGCTGTTGGATTTGGATTATTGGGCCTTGATGCCGATCTAAGCGGCGCGCCTATCTCAGCGCGGCGGCCAGCCTGTCCCATTCTTGCGCCGCCCCCGGCGGGCCAAGGCGCAGCCATTTGTCGGAATAGGGGAAAATCCTGCTCCAGATATGGGCTTGCGCCAATTTTTCTTGGGCCGCGCGGGCCGAAGGGGCGGCATAGAGGCGAAACAAATCGCACCCGCCCACAACTTGCCAGCCCGCCGCTTGGGCCAATGCGTCCAATTTTGGCGCCTCTTGCGCCAATCTGGCGCGGGTCTGATCGGCCCAGATAACATCTTGGTAGGCGCGGGCGGCGATATGCAGCGCGGGGCCAGCCACGGGCCAGGGGCCTGCCCAAGCGTGCAGGCGATCCATATCCCCAGCCGCGCCAAAAACAAAGCCAATGCGCGTGCCCGCCAGACCCCAAAACTTGCCAAAAGAGCGCAAGATGATCAAATTTTCCGTCCCCGCATGGGGCAACATCGACAGATGCGGCGCAACATCGCCAAAGCTTTCATCCACCACCAGCAGCCCAACTTGGTCGCGCAGGGCCAGTAAGTCTGGGGCAGAAAAACAGCGCCCATCGGGATTGTTGGGGTTGACCACCACGGCCAAATCCGCCCCTTGCATCTGGGCCAAATCATGGCACGGTGTGACCTGCCAGCCTTGGGCCTGCAATTGGGCGGCGTGTTCGTTATAGCTGGGGGCCAGCACCGCCGCGCGCCCTTTGGGGCGCAGATTGGGGATCATCTGAATTGCCGCTTGCGCCCCGGCGCAGATCGTCAGGGGGGCAGTGATGCGGTAATGGCGCAGG